>NZ_JBFTNF010000037.1:0-68693 GCF_056397345.1 Cupriavidus sp. 05N38 | reverse complement strand
TGAATGCAATGGAGACGCCCGAGGATGGCTAGACCCGAGGTCATTACAGTAAGCATGCGTGAGTTAGACAGGCTCAAGACCGTTCAGGCGGTCGTGGATGGTCAATTGCGGCCCAGCGTGGCCGCCGAACGGTTGGAGATCACGGATCGCTAGACATGGATGTAGCGGCAAAGTTGTAATGTCCGGTTCGGGGGTGCGGACCAAAACTTGGACTACTTGGGGGTAGTTCATGTATTCGTCCGCACCCCCTTTTAGCAAAGCAGAAATGTCCGCTTGAGGGCCTGTCCATGGTATTCAGCCTGCCCGGTTGAATGCAATGGAGACGCCAGAGGAGTTCATCCCACTACAACGCGCTTCTCGCCTCACCGCCTGCGAAGAATGGCCGAGCCCACGCACGAAGGCTTCGCGCATATGGCGTCGATCGCGAAAGCCGCCGGTCTCTTTCGCGATCACGTCCAACCTCCACACCAGCGAGCCATTGCGCCTGGCCGCCGTTGGCTGTCAGCCCCGCGCTACATCGCTGCGGGCGACAGCGCCGAGGGCGATGCGCGCGGCTTGTGCGATCACGTCCTCCCTTGCCTTCGCGTCCTTCTGCGGTTGCGTGAAGTAGACCGCGACAACGACCGGCGCGCCGCCCGGCGGCCAGAGTACGGCGATATCGTTGGTGGTGCCGTAGTCCCCCGTGCCCGTCTTGTCGCCGCTCTGCCAGCCGGCGGGCATGCCGGCCTGGATCCGCCGCGCGCCGGTCGTATTGCCGCGCATCCAGTCCTGCAATTGCTGGCGCGCGGGGGCCGGCAGCGCGTCCGCCAGCGCCAGCTTGTGCAGGCTGTCCGCCATCGCGGCGGGCGTGGAGGTATCGCGCGGATCGCCGGGGATGGCCGTGTTGAGCTCGGTCTCCCAGCGATCGAGGCGGAAGGCATCGTCGCCGATCGAGCGGGCGAATGCGGTCACGTCCTGCGGCCCGCCGGCAAGCCTGATCAACAAGTTGGCCGCGGTGTTGTCGCTGTACTGGAGCGCGGCGCGGCAAAGTTCGGCCACCGTCATGCCTTCGCCGGCATGTTTCGCCGTGACCGGCGAGTAGGTCACGAGATTGTCTTTTGCATACGGGATACGCTGCGCCAGCAGCCCGTCCTGGCGGGTGCTGCGCGCCAGGATGGCACCGGCGAGCATGACCTTGAAGGTGCTGCAGAAGGCGAAGCGCTCGTCGGCGCGGTAGCGCAGCCGGCTGCCGTCGGAGGTGTTCAGCGCGGCCACGCCGAGGCGGCCGCCCGAATCGCCTTCGAGGGCGGCGAGCGTGGCTTGCGCCGCGCTTGCGTCGTGTCCGGCTGCCGCCCGGACCGGGCTGATCGCCGCCAGCGGCGCCGCGGCGGCGGCCAGCAACAGGCTGCGCCGGCGTTGGAAGTGAAGCATGGGATATTTTCCTGGCTTGGTAACGGAAACAAAGGGAAACAAAGGGAAAATTCTAACCGCCCGGTGTGCAACGGCCAGCACGTCCGGGATGCCACGTGCAGGTTTGGTCATGCCGCGCCCCGCCCCGGCAAGTACAATGCGGGACGCCTTTGCGGCCCGTCCGCGATTTCCGCCTCCGTCAGCTTCCGTCAGCCCAGTCAGCCCCTTTTTTCCTCGCTCCGATCCATGTCCAATCTCATCGTGCACGGTGGTACGCCTTTGCGTGGCCGCATCATCCCTTCTGCCAACAAGAACGCGGTGCTGCCCGTGCTTTGCGCCACGCTGCTCACGGCTGAACCGCTGCGCCTGCACGGCGTGCCCGATATCACCGATGTGCGCAAGATCCTCGACATCTTCCGCACCCTCGGCAGCGATGTGCGCATGGACCACGCCACCGGCACGCTGGAGCTGCATCATCGCGATACCCGCTTCGACGCGTCGAGCCACCGGCTGCCGGAGGAAATGCGCTCGTCCATCATGCTGGTGCCGCCGCTGCTGGCGCGCTTCGGCGTCGCGCGGCTGGAGGACAACGTCAAGGGCTGCACGCTGGGCGTGCGCGAGATCGACCCGCACATCGACGTATTCCGCCGCTTCGGCGGCCAGGTGGAACGTGCCGACGGCTCGCTGCTGGTGCGCAGCGCGGGCCGGCTCACGCCCACGGACCACTGGCTGGACTATGCCTCGGTCACTACCACGGAGAACTTCGTGCTGTGCGCGGCCGCGGCGGATGGCGTCTCCACCCTGACCAACGCGGCATCGGAGCCGCATGTGCAGGAGTTCTGCCGCTTCATGGAAATGCTCGGCGTGCGCATCGAAGGCATGGGCACCTCGCGCGTGACGGTACACGGTGGCAATGCCCTGCGCGGCGGCGAGTTCCACTTCGACGAGGATTTCCACGAGATCACCACCTTCCTGGCGCTGGGCGCCATCACCGGCGGCGATGTGGTGGTGCGCAACAGCGCGCCGGGCAATTTCCCGCTGATCGACCGCACCTTCGCCAAGTTCGGCGTGCAGATCACGCACGAGGACGGCTGGTCGCGCGCCACCTGCCCCGGCCCGCTGGAAGTGCAGACGCCTTTCACCAGCAATGTGCTGACCAAGGTGGAAGCGGCGCCGTGGCCCTACTTCCCGGTGGACCTGCTGCCGATCTTCATCGCGCTGGGCGTGCGCGCCAAGGGCAACGCCATGTTCTGGAACAAGGTCTACGACGGCGCGCTGGGCTGGACGGGCGAACTGTCCAAGTTCGGCGCCCACGTGTTCTCGTCCGATCCGCACCGCCTGATCACCTTCGGCGGCAACCCGCTGACGCCGGCAGTGGTGGAAAGCCCGTACATCATCCGCGTGGCGATCGCCCTGTTCATGGTGGCCGCCAGCATCGACGGCCGCTCCGAGATCCGCAACGCCACGCCGATCCGCCGCGCCCACCCGCGCTTCGTGGAAAACCTGCGCAGCCTGGGCGTGCACGTGGAGTGGACCAGCGAGGAGTAAGCCGGCTCCGGGCGGTGTTTCAGGGGTAAGCCGGCAGCGCCGCCTGGTCGCGCATGACGAAGCGGTCGCGGCCGTTGCGCTTGGCCTCGTACATGGCGGCGTCGGCCTTCTCCAGCAGCGATTCCAGCCGCGACGACGAAGGGATCTCGCAGACCGCGCCCACGCTGACAGTCACGCAAGGGTGCTCGGGCCAGCCGCCGTGGGGAAGCCTCAGCGCCCGCACCGCCTCGAGCAGGCGCAGGCCGGCGGCGCGGGTCTCGGGCAACGACACGGACGGCAGCACCGCGACGAACTCCTCGCCGCCCACGCGCGCGCAGAAGCCGCCGGGGCCGTCGCGCAACGCCCCGCTGATGGCGCCGGCCACGCGGCGCAGGCATTCGTCGCCGTGCACGTGGCCGTGCAGGTCGTTGTACTGCTTGAAGTAGTCGACGTCGATGATCAGGATGCCGACCGACGCCGCGCGCTCGAATGCGCCGGCCACCACGGCGGCCGCCTCGCGCTCGAAAAACCGCCGGTTGTAGGCACCGGTCAGGGCGTCCCGGTACAGGTCCGCCTCGATGCGCGAGAGCTTCTCCTCGGTCTCGCCCAGCCGCTCGGCCAGGCTGGAGTTCTCCACTGTCAGCGCCTGCTCGCGCGAACGGAAGCGCGTCACGTCGCGCAGGAATACGATGATCCCCACTGCCTGCCCTTTCAGGTTGCGCACGGATTCCACCGTCAGTTCGTAGTCCACCCGCGCTTCGGAGATCAGGTAGGAGCCGCCGCCGTGCGCGCCAGAGCGGCTGGCGGCAATGGCGTGCTGCCATGCCTGCGGCACGGGCTGGCCACGCCCCATGTCGGCCAGCAGGCCCCGCGCCGCCGTGTTGGAGTCGACGATGATGTCGTTGGCGTTGGCGATCACGCAGCCTTCGTGCAGCGTATCGAACACGCGCAGCCTGGCGTAGTGGCCCACGTCTTCCAGATGGCTGCGCAGTGCGCAGAACCACACGAGCAAGGTCATCACCGAAAACGTGGCGGGCGTCAGATCGCCGCCTAGCGCACCGGTATGGCGCGTCAGGTAGGCCACATTGGCCAGCAGCGGCAATGCCAGCCCGCAGGCCAGCACGGCACGGCCGCCGCGCGTCAGCCCGCCTGCCGGCACGCGCGCCGTGACCAGGAAATAAAGGCTGAGCAGCAACAGCAGGTAGGTGTACACCGCCACGGCGGCGTAGGCCGGGCCATGGGTGAAGACCGCGCCCGGCGGCGCCCCGCCCGGCATCAGGGCGATCGACGACCAGATCTGCCGGTGTTGTTCATTGGTGAAGACCAGGCCCAGCGTCACCGCGCTGATCACGGCGTGCATCGCCAGCAGCCAGTGCGGGACGACGGCCTTCGGCCGGCTCAGTTGCAGCATGGCGCAGAACCAGCCGATCGGCACGGCCATGATGCCGATGTACTGCAGCTTGGCCCACAGCACGCGCGTTTCCAGATCGGTGGAACTCAACTCGAGCAGGCGGCCACCGCTCCACAGCGCCGTGCCGCAGGCCAGCACCAGGAACGCCTTGACGGTGGGATCGTCCCGCCTGGTCCAGGCCACCAGGGCCATCGTCAGGCTCCCGACTACCGCAAAGGTGAGACAGAGGACTAAGGGGTACGAGGGCATTCGGCCGGTTCCAGGACGCCCGCCCGGCGGCAGCGCCGGTGGATGCGGCCGATTATAAGACGGCCCGCCGCTTCGCAGTCATGCGCCTGCAGCCAGGATGACGCCAGATACCGCAGATACCGCAATCGCTCCGGCCTGCTTGTCCCCGGGCCGATGCGAACCGGTTCAAGGAACCGGCGCGCATGCGCAATAGCCCGCGCCCTCCACGGTCCCTGCCCCTGCCCTGCCCTCAAAACCCCAGCTGCCGCGCCGCCAGGTCCTTCATGATCTCCTCCGAACCGCCGCCGATCATCATGACCTTGACCTCGCGGTAGACGCGCTCGCTCAAGGTGCCGCGCATGAAGCCCATGCCGCCGAGGATCTGCACGGCCTGGTCGGCGCAGAACTGCATGGCCTGGGTGGCCTGGATCTTGGCCATGCAGGTGCGCGCCACCAGCTGGGCGGGGTCGCCGGCCTGGTGCTGGACCCGGTAAGCCAGGTCGTAGACCAGGTTGCGCGCGGCTTCGATGCGCAGGGCCATGTCCACCAGCTTGTGGCGGATCACCTGGCGATCCACCAGCGGCTGGCCGAAGGTGTGGCGCTGGCGGGCCCAGTCGAGCGCTTCCTGCAGGCAGGCTTCGGCATAGCCATAGGCGCTGGCGCTCATGCCCAGCCGCTCGGAATTGAAGTTGCGCATGATGATCTGGAAGCCGCGGTTCTCCTCGCCGATCAGGTTGGCCACCGGAATCCGGCAGTTGTCGAAGCGCAGGTGGGCGGTGTCGGAGGCCAGCCAGCCCATCTTCCTGAGTTCGGTGCGCGTCAGGCCCGGCGGGTTGCCCTCCACCAGCAGCAGCGAGATGCCGCCCGCGCCCTTGTTGGCGGGGTCGGTGCGCACGGCGGTAGTGATGAAATCGGCCCGCATGCCGGAGGTGATGAAGGTCTTCTCGCCGTTGAGCACATAGTGGTCGCCGTCGCGCACGGCGGTGGTGCGCAGGCTGGCCACGTCGGAGCCGCCGCCGGGCTCGGTGATGGCCAGCGCGGCGATCTTCTCGCCGGCGATCACCGGCGGCAGCACGCGCCGCTGCAGCGCCTGGCTGCCGGCGGCGACGACCGGCGGCATGCCGATGGTGTGGGAGTTGAGCGAGGCATTGACGCCGCCGGAGCCGCTGCGGGCGAATTCCTCGGCCTGGATCAGGTGGTAGAAGATGTCGCCGGGCGTGCCGCCGAAGGCTTCGGGGTAGCCCAGGCCCAGCAGGCCGATTTCGGCGGCGCGCCGGTAGAGCGAGCGCGGGAAGGTGCCGGCTTCGTCCCACTCGCCGGCAAACGGCGTGATCTCGCGCGCGACGAACTCGCGCAGCGTGGTGCGGAACTGTTCGTGCTCGGGGGTGAAGTAATGCGGCAGCGGCGGCAGGGTCAGGAGGCTCATGCGGGATCCGGTCTGGGGCGGGTGGCTTGGATGGTCGAATGCCTTGGATGGCTCGAACATAGGCCGTGCCGGCGCGGTTCGTCTTGCGCTAAGTGGTCGGCCCGGATGCCTGCACTACGCCGCCGGCATGCCCGCGAGCAGCCGCGCCGATGCCTCCAGCCCGCCCAGGATGGCGTCCGCCACCTTCTGCGGAAATCCCGCCGGCAAGGCCGCGTTCACCTGCACGATCACGGCCGGCGTCTGCGCCAGCAGCCGGCCGATGATGGGCTCGGCATCCGGCCCGTGGAAGCACTTCGCCGCCATCGCGTTGAAATGCCGGCGCTGCACGTCCTTGAACAGATAGTGGCGGTTCTTGCCGGCCACGGCCATGGCCAGCTTGGCCTTGTGCCAGGACCACTGGTTGGCGCCGTTGCCCACCACCGGCCAGATCGACATCACGTCATACAACGGCGTCAGGCGGTAGCGCCCGCCCGGCAGCAGCCGGATGCTGAAGTTCTTGGCGTGCCCGTCCGGCGCGGCCAGCATCCAGAACAGGATCTGCGTGGCGAGGAAGGTTTCCAGGTCGGCGTCGGCATTGACGGACTGGCGCAGGATCTGCGCGATATCACGCATGCCCGGGCCACCGTCCGCCTCGTACTTGAGGTGCGGCGGCACGCCCAGCACCTGGCAGAAATCCTCCTGCGGCAGGCGCAGGATCCAGTTGCCCGAGGAATGCATCTGGCGGTCGAAGCGCTGCACGCTCAGCACCTTCTGTGCGCCGAAGTGTCGGATCTCGCTGTGCGCGGCCGGCAGCCCGAAAGCGGCCAGGATCGCCAGGCAGAGCCATTCGTTCTCGACCGAGGTGCCGAGGTCCGCGCGCTTGTTGCCGACCAGCCCGAGCGGCAGCTTCAGGATATGCGTGGTGGGCGTGGCGCCGTGGGGTTTCATCCAGCGCCCGCCGTGCCACAGCAGCGCGGTCTTCTCCTGCGCGCCGGCCAGCGAGATGCGGAAATCGTCGTCGTCCTGCGCGCCGGGCCCGGCGGGGCCCACGGTCTGGCGCAGCAGGACTTCGATATCGGCGTCGGACAGCGGCGTGCCTTCGATGCGATCATGGCCAGACGGCTGGCCGTTCTCCGCCAGCAGTTGCACGGCGCCCACGCAGTCGCGGCCGATGGCTTCGAGCAGGTCGAAGGCGTCCGTGCTGGCAGCCTTGAAGCGGGTCGCCAGGCGCTTGCGGATGGTGTCGCTGTCGGGCAGCAGGTTATCGAAGTAGTTGCGCACGCGCTCGCCTTTCAGCGGCGAGGCATCCACGCCGAACGGCAGCGACAGCGACAAGGGCCGCCCGGCGTCCGATGCCATCCAGTCCGGGTCGTACTGCAGCTCCATCTCGCCGCGCGTGGGGATGCGCCAGGTCCCGACGCGCTCGCCGTTGGCCCACAGCGACAGCGCGCGCGCATGTGTTCTGCGGCCCATGGCTACCACTCCACCGCGGGCGTTGCGCCGCCTGGCGCGTGCGGCGCGCCCCGGTCCTGCACCACCAGCTCCAGCCCCAGCACGCTGACCAGCGCCAGCAGCTGGTCGGCGCTGATGGTGCCCGGGTTCAGTTCCATATGGGAGATCCGGCTCTGGCTGACCGCCAGGCGCGCAGCCAGGTCGGTCTGGGAAAGCCCGGCGGCCCGCCGTGCCGATTGAAGCACCTGGCCCAACTGCGTGGCGGTGGATAGCTGTTGTTTCATGGGATGACTGCCTGGCGATCGGGTGCGGGTAGCGATGATATGCGTAATGTCACTTTACAAACAATATGGGTAATTTGCAAATACCAATATCGTGGGTATTAGTCATTTACGCATGTCATGCGTATCAAAAGAGAAGCCAGGCAGGCCCGAAGCCATGGCCGCGCCAGCCGTCAGCCACTTTCCGCAAGCCTTGCACGGACGCCTTGGCTACGCTTTGCGCTCGAAGCCAAGTCTGGTCGCGCGCCACATGGCCGCGCCCGCCTTCCCCCACGGAGATTCCGCATGATCGCCAAGCAGCCGCCCGCCACCATCGGCACCGCCCTGCAGGAAGCCAGCCAGCGCTGGAGCCAGCGCACCGCCTACTTGTGCCGCGAGCAGGCACACAGCTTCGGCGAGGTCGAGGCCGCTTCGGCCCGGCTTGCCTGTGGCCTGCTCGGGCTGGGCCTGCGCCACGGCGACCGCATCGGGGTGATCGGCCTGAACCAGATCGAATGGCTGCAGCTGTTCTACGCGGCAACGCGTATCGGCGTGGCGGTGGTCGGCCTGAGCGTGCGCTACCGCGACAACGAGATCGAGCACATGGTCAACGACAGCGGCATCAAGGCGGTCTTCACCGTGCCGCAAGCCGATGGCTTCGATTTTCTCGCCATGCTGACGCGTCTGATGCCGCGCATGCCGGGCCTGCTCAATGTCATCACCATCGACGCGCAGCCGGCGCAAGCCGGCATGCCAGGACTGTCGGCCCTGCTTGCCGTCGCGCCTGACGGGGCCGCGCTGCAGGCCGCCGAGGCACGCGTGGGGCCCGATGACCTGGCCATGGTGATCTATACCTCCGGCACCACCGGCCGGCCCAAGGGCGCGGGGTTGTCGCACCGCAGCCTGCTGGCGTCCGCGTGGGCGCAGGCGCGCCATGTGCGCACCGACGAGCGCGACCACATCCAGCTCGCCCTGCCCTTCAACCATGTGGGCGGTATCACCTGCGGGGTGCTGAACTACCTGCTCGGCGGCGGCACCTGCGAACTGGTGCCGGTGTTCAAGGCAGACACCGTGCTGGCCATGATGCGCAGGCACCCGCCCACCATTTTCTCGGGCGTGCCGACCATGGCCACGCTGCTGCTGATGCATCCGGACTCCGCCAGCGTGGACTTTTCCTCGGTGCGGCTGGTGGTGGTGGGCGGCGCCACCGTGGATGCCGCGCTGCTAGAACAACTGCAGGCGCGCATGCCGCAGGCCACGGTGATGAACCTGTATGGCCTGTCCGAATCGTCCGGGGCCATCGTGATGACACCCTGGAACGCGGCGCGGCAAGACCTGATGGACTCGATCGGCTGCGTATTCGACAGTGCAGAGGTGCGCGTGGTCACCCCCGCCGGCAATATTGCCGCGCCCGGGGAGATCGGCGAGCTTTGCTTCCGTGGCGCGGGCGTGTGCGCGGGCTATATCGGCGCCGCGGCCAGTGCCGACGGCTTCGGCGCCGACAACTGGCTGCGCTCCGGCGACCTGGGCTGCGTGGACAAGCGCGGCTATATCCAGCTCAAGGGCCGCAAGAAGGATATGTATATCCAGGGCGGCTTCAACGTCTACCCCGCCGAGATCGAAGGCGTGATCGCGCGCCATCCGGACGTGATGATGGTGGCCGGCATTGGTGTGCCGGACCCGGTGCTGGGCGAGATCGGGCGCTACTACATCGTGCCGAAGCCGGGCTGCGACCTGACCGGCCCGGAGATCCGCGCCTATTGCGCGAGCCGCCTGGCCGACTACAAGGTGCCGCGCCAGGTGGTGCTGCGCGATATCCTGCCAATGACGCCGGCCGGCAAGATCCACAAGGCCGCCCTGCGCGCGGAGTGCGCGGCGGAACCCCGCTAGCGGCCCCGGCCGTCGGGGCCGGGCACGCCGCCCTGCGCAGCGCGCTCGCCGATCAGGGCGAGCTTGCGCGAGCCGGCAAAGATATCGCTCGGCTTGAGGCCATAGACCTGCCGGATCGAGTGGCTGAAGTGCGTGGAATCCGGGTAGCCGGTATCGAGCGCCACATGGGCCAGGTTGGAATCCTGCGTCACGTAGTGCAGCAGGCTGCGCGCGCGCTTCCAGGTGCGGAAGCTGCGGAACGGCGTGCCGATCTCCTCCTTGAACAGATGCAGGAAGCGCGAGAACGACAGATGCGCCGACGCCGCGCAGGACTCCGCCGTGGCGGTGGCCGAGGGCGCATCGCGGATGCGCTGCACCACGGCCTCGATGCGCGGGTCCAGCCGGCGCCGCGCCAGCGTTTGCCCGAAGAAGATCTGGTCGAAGCTGTCGGCCTGCAGGTCCACTTCGCGGCCATGCTGGCTGAGCCAGGCATGGGCCTGACGCACATGGCGCACGAAGGCGGGGTCGTCCACCGGCCCGGCCCGCCCGCGGATCACGGACGGCAGGCGCGCCAGGTCAATGCTTTCGGCCTCCAGCCCCAGGTCGCAGATCATGCGGTCGTCGCACGCCACCGAGTGCGGCATGTAGGCAGGCACCACCGCGAGATCGGTGGATTCCCACCGGGTGCCGTCCAGGCAGATGCGGATTGGCGCGCGCAGGGCCACGTAGACCAGCAGCCCGCCCATGGTGCGCACCGACGGCGAACCAAGCAGGCCCGCGTAGAACAGCCGCTCCGCCGTGACCCACATCACCCTGCCGCGCACGTCCGCGGCGCGCGGCGCCGTATCCGTGGCCGGCGGGCACGCAATGCCTTTTGCCTGCATCTGCATGTCCTTTTGTCTCCTGCCGGCGCTGTCCGCGCACCCGGGGATGCGTCGCCAGGCCGGCTTGTGTGTGGTGGCGCCGCCGCATGGCCGGTAGCGCAACGGGCAGCGTAGCCCGCGCCTGCCGCCCGCGTCTTGCGTCAGCTGGCTACGCCGCCGGCCTCATCGTAATGCTCCCGGTAGCGCTGACGCAACTCGAACTTCTGGATCTTGCCGGTGGACGTGGCCGGCAGCGCAGCCAGCAGCAGCACTGCCTTGGGCACTTCGAAGCCGCCCAGATGCGCCCGGCAGTGCGCATCCAGCTCGGACTCCGCTATCGCCGCGCCCGGCTTGAGCGTGACGAAGGCCGTCACCGCCTCGCCCCAGCGCGCATGCGGCAGGCCCACCACCGCCGCGTTGGCCACCGCGGCATGGCGCAGCAGCACCTCCTCGACCTTGATCGAGGGAACGTTCTCGCCGCCGGTCTTGATCATGTCCTTGATGCGGTCGAGGAACAGCAGCTGGCCGTCCTCATCGAGCACGCCGAGGTCGCCGGAGTGGTGCCAGCCGAAACGCTGGGCGCGCGCCGTGGCTTGCGGATCCTTGTAGTAGCCCAGCATCACATTGGGCCCGCGGAACACGATCTCGCCCGGCTCGCCGGGGCCAAGCAGGCGGCCGTCGTCGGCCATCACCGCCACTTCGTTGCCCACCGTGCCCACGCCCCACCAGGCGCCGAAGCGCCGGCGCTGCTGGTCCGCTTCGAAGATGGTCGCCGCCGGGTACATCTCGGTCTGCCCTGAGCACAGGATGAAATTCGGGCAGAACGCGTCCAGCAGCCGCAGCAGCAGGTTCTTGGGCAGCGGCGCCATGCCGTAGATGCACAGCCGCACGCTGGACAGGTCCGTGGCGGCGAACTGCGGATGCTCCAGCATGGCGCGGTACATCATCGGCAGCGCCACCACCACGCTGACGCGGTGGCGCGCCAGGTCCGCCAGCACCCGCGCCGGTTCGAAGCCGCGCGCCACCACCACCGCGTGGCCGCCCAGCAGGGCACTCATGGTGTTGCCGTGCTGGGCGCAATGGAACATCGGCAGCAGGCAGGTAAACACCTCGGGCGCCGCGCTGCCGCAGCCGGTATCGACCAGGTTGGCCATCAGCACCGAATGCACCGAGGCATGCGAATGCATCACGCCCTTCTGCGGGCCGGTGGTGCCGCTGGTGTACATGATCTGGGCAAGCTGGCCGCTGGCGATGTCCACCGTCGGCAGGGTGGCCGGCTGGCCGGCCAGCGCGTCCGCGTATTTCGTCACGGCGATCCCTGGCGCCTGCGCTGCCACCTCGCCGGCGGGCTCCAGCAGCACCACGGGAAGACCCAGTTCCGCCACCAGTTCGGCGATGCCGGGGCGCGCCAGCACCGAGGCATCCGCCACCACCCGCGTCACCTCGGCATGCTCGAGGATGTAGCGGATCGCGTCGGGCGCCAGCGCGGTGTTGACGGGCACCCACACCAGGCCCGCCTTCTGGATGCCAAGCAGCGCCACGATCATGGCGGTGGAGTTGTTGCACAGCATGCCCACGCGCTCGCCGCCGCCCATGCCCTGGCCCAGCAGGTAATGGGCGAACTGGTTGGAGGCCGCATCCAGCCCCGCATAGCTCAGGCTGTGCTCGCCCTCGATCAGCGCGGTACGCGCGCCGAAGCGCCGCGCCGAGCGGTGCACCACGTCCCCCAGCGCAATGCGGCCGATGCGCTCGCGCGCCTGTTCCGTTGCCGTGCTCATCCCTGTCTCCTGTTGTCGGTTGTCTGCTTTGCCGCATCCCGCGCGGCCTCGCCGCGGGGCCGGACTGCCCGTGTGCATCGGCGGCTGCCCCGTGATCGCGCCCACGGCCTGCCATGAGCTGCCTGCCATGAGCTGCCATGGCCGGAGCAGTTACCTCATCCGTGTTATTACGCACCGGGTCGGGTGCAGCCTATGCTTGGCCTGCACTTTCCAAAATTTGCTCTAGGCCCGCCACGTCGCTCACGCATCGTGGCGGGCTTCTTTTCTTCTGCTGCCGGCGCGTGCCGGGAGCCGCTACATCTTCGGCGGCGGCAGCAGGTCGCTGGCGGGGATCCACTTGTCGCCCGAGACCTTCATGATGCGGATGCGGTCGTTGCTCAGGCGGTTGCCGGCGGAAACATTGAAGCCCGGGTTGCCAAGCGGGTCCTGCGGCAGCTTGGTCGATTCCATGGCGGCGTTGAAGCTTTCGGCAGTCAGGTTGCGCCCGGCCTTGTCGGCAATGGTGGCGAAGGTGGTGTAGGCGTAGTAGCTGAACATCGAATACACGCCCGGGTCTTCATTGAAGCGCTTCTTGTAGGCCGCCGCCCATTGCCGGACCGCCGGGTTTGCATCGTCGGCATAAGGCAGCATGATGAAGGCCGCCGCATGCAGCCCCTCCATCGCCTTGCCGCCCAGTTGCGGCACCTGGTGCGAGTAATTGGCCGTGGTGCCGGCAAAGACCGGGTTGAAGCCGATCTTGCGTGCTTCCTGCACCGAAGCGACGTACTCGCGCATGGTGGACGCGTTGAACACCAGGTCGCAGTTGGCCGCCTTCAGCCGTGCCATCTGCGAAGAAAAATCCGTCGCGCCGCGCTTGTACGAGACTTTTTCCACCAGCGTCATGCCCTTGGCCTTGAGGTAGGCCGCCACGCCTTCCACCGATTCGCGCCCGTAGTCGTCGTCCTGATACAGCGCGCCGATGCGCTGGTAAGGCTTCTGCTTCATGAAGTAGTCCATGATCGTCATCGACATCAGGTAGTTCGACGGCCCCAGTGCGATCTTGTACGGGCTGGCTGGCTCGTACATATCGCGCGCCGCGCTCTGCGGCATGAAATTGAAGACCTTGCTCTGCAGCAGGAACGGCAGCGTGGCCATATTGGGCGCCGTGCCAAGATGGCCGACGACGGCGAACACGCCGTCCTGCGTGACCAGCTTCTGCGCCGCCAGCACGGCGCGCTTGGGCTCGTAGCCGTTGTCCTCCACCACCACACGGATCTTGCGGCCCTGCACGCCGCCGCGCGCATTGATTTCCTCCACGGCCATGGTCATGCCGTTGCGCGACTCCTTGCCGTAGTTGACGATCGGCCCCGACATGTCGGTGATCAGGCCGAGCACGATTTCCTTGTCGTTCACGCCGCGCGTCTCGGCGCCGGCCCCGGCGCTGAGCGCCAGCGCCACGGCGGCGATGGTGGTTTTCCAGATCATGGTGGTCTCCTTGTGTTGTCGTTGGCTTGCGCTTCTTCGCTTCAATGCACGCTCTGCGGCGGCTTGGGTCCCGGATGGATGGCGGCTGGCACGGCGAACTGCCCCACCCCGGCCGGCAAGGGCGGCGGCGCGGACGATGGCGGCAGCCAGCCCGACAGGCCCGGGCCGCCCTGCCCGCCCCCGGCCAGCCTGGCCAGCCTGGCCAGCAATGGCGAAATGTCCCAGTAGTCATAGGGGTTGCCGCGCTCCCGGGCATAGCGCTCCATCCCCGCCGCGATGCGCGCCAGGCCGATGCGGTCGGCCAGCCAGACCGGCCCGCCCAGGTAATCCGGGAAGCCGTAGCCGGCCGTCCATACCATGTCGATGTCGCCGGGCCGGCAAGCCACGCCCTCTTCCAGCAGCTTGGCCGCTTCGTTGACAAGCGGATAGATCAGGCGCTCGACGATCTCCTCGTCGGCAATCTCGGTGCGGCGCGGCGCGATGCCGTGCGCGCGGCCCAGCGCGGCGCAGATGCGCGCGGCCTCCGGGTCCGGCACGAGCGTGCCGGCCGGGTAGCGGTAGAAGCCCGCGCCGCTCTTGCAGCCAAGCCGGCCCAGCCTGTAGAGCGTGCGCACCACCGCGCGGTAAGCGGGATCGGGCGGCAGGCCGCCGGCCTTGCCATACTCCAGCACGATGCGCGCGGCCACGTCGATGCCGGCCAGGTCCAGCATGCGGCATGGCCCCATCGCCATGCCGTAGGCCTGCATCACCGCATCCAGCCGCGCCGGGCTGACGCCTTCCATCAGCAGGAACTCGCTCTCGCGCAGGTAGGCCTCGGCCATGCGGTTGCCGATAAAGCCGAAACACACGCCGGACACCACCGCAACCTTGCCCAGCCGGCGCGCCAGCTGCATGGCGGTCGCCAGCACATCGGGCGCCGTGGCCGCGGTACGTACCACCTCGATCAGCCGCCCGCCGTTGGACGGGTTGCGGAAATGCAGCCCCACGAAATCCGCCGGCCGCCCGCTGGCCTCGGCCAATACCTCCACATCCAGCGTGGAGGTATTGGTGGCGATGATGGCGCCGGGCTGGCAGATGCGCCCAAGCCCCGCATGGACCTGCTGCTTGAGCGCCATGTCCTCCACCACCGCCTCGATCACCAGCTCGCAGCCGGCCAGCGCGCCGTGGTCCAGCGTGCCGGCGATCAGGCCCATGCGGCTGGCCACCTGATCGGGCCGCAGCCGCCCGGCGGCGACAGCCACGTCATACTGCGCGCGCACCGATGCCAGGCCACGCGCCAGCGCAGCGTCGCTGGCCTCCACCAGCGTCACCGGCAGGCCGGCATCGGCCAGGCTCATGGCAATGCGGCTGCCCATGGTGCCGGCGCCCACCACGCCGGCGGTATGCAGGGCGCGCGGCGCCATGCCAGCCGGCAAGCCCGGCACGCGCGCGGCCTGCCGCTCGGCGAAGAACAGGTGGCGCAGCGCCTGCGACTGCGGCGATGCCACGCAGGCGGCCAGCAGGCGCGCCTCAACCGCCTCGCCCTCGGCAAACGGCAGGTTCACGGCGGCGTCCACCGCCTGCACGATGGCTGCGGCGGCCGGATAGCGCCCGTGCTCCTCGCGCGCCCGCCGCATGGCCTGTGCGAAGAAATCGTCCGGCAAGCCCGCCGCACTGGCGCGCCGCGCGGACAGCCGCCGGGCGGGAGCCCGCCTCTCCAGCAAGGCCTCCAGGTAGTTCAGCCCGACCGCCAGCGGCTCGCCGGCCACCACGGCATCGACGATGCCGGCGGCCATTGCCGCTTCGGCATCCAGCATGCGCCCGCTCAACATCAGGTCCAGCGCCAGCGCCGCCCCGCAGGCACGCGGCAGCCGCTGCGAACCCAGCGAGCCCGGCAGCAGGCCCAGTTTGATCTCCGGCAGCCCCACGCACGCACCCGGCAGTGCCACGCGGTAGTGGCAGGCCAGCGCCAGTTCCAGCCCGCCGCCCAGCGCGGTGCCGTGCAGCGCCGCCACTACCAGCCGCGGGCTGGCCTCGATGCGGGCCAGGATGCGGTTATACGGCCCGGCATCGAAATCCGGCGCGTCGAACTGCGCGATATCCCCGCCGGCAACGAAGGTCCGGCCGGCGCACCAGACCAGCAGGCCGTCCAGCCCGGCGTCCGCTTCAAAGGCAGCCACGCACGCATCCAGCCCCGCCACGGTGGCCACCGAGAGCGCGTTCACCGGCGGATGGCTGATGCACATCAGGCCGATGCGGCCATGCCGGACCAGGCTGACGGGGCCGTGCCTGACGGCCTGGCCCGCGATGCCGGTGTTTCCCATGCTGCCTGCCTTGCTCATCGCGCCTCCTGTGAGGGCTAGTGCTTCAGCGCTTCAAGCCACCTTGGCCGGATACATCGACTCGATCAGTTCGCTGTACTTGTCATTGACCAGCTTGCGCTTGAGCTTCATGGTCGGGGTCAGTTCCTCGTCCTCGGCACCCAGGCGCGTCTCCAGCAGGCGGAACGCCTTGATCTGCTCCACGCGCGCGAACTGCTGGTTCACGCGGTCGATCTCCTGCCCCACCAGTGCGATCACCTCCTTGCTGCGGCACAGCGAGCCGTAGTCGGAGAAATGCACGTCATGCTCCTGCGCCCACTGCTCCACGTTGTCCTGGTCGATCATCACCAGGCAGCTCAGGAAAGGCCGGCGGTCGCCGATCACCACCGCGTCCGTCACGTAGGGGCTGAACTTGAGCTGGTTCTCCCATTCGGAAGGCGTCACGTTCTTGCCGCCGGCCGTGATGATCAGGTCCTTCATGCGGTCGGTGATATAGAAATAGCCATCCGCGTCCACGCGGCCCACGTCGCCGGTGCGCAGCCAGCCGTCCACCATCGTCTCGGCCGTCTTGGCGGGCAGGTTCAGGTAGCCCATGAAGACCTGCGGCCCGCGCACCAGCAGCTCGCCCTCGTGCGAGATCTTTACCTCGGTATGCGGCAAGGCAATGCCGATGCTGCCCGGGCGCATGCGGCCCGGCGGGTTGCAGGTGGCCGCGCCGGTGATCTCGGTCATGCCCCACAGCTCATGCAGCTCGATGCCCAGCGCCATATACCAGCGGATCAGGTCCGGCGAGATCGGCGCGGCGCCGGTCACCGCCAGTTGCACGCGATTCAGGCCCATCATGCGGCGCACATTGCCCAGCACCAGCGTGTCGGCCAGCCACAGCTTGAGGCGCGCGCCTAGGGACAGCCGCCGCGCCTGCCCGGGCCCATGTACGCGTGCCCTGCCGGCCGCCAGCCCCCAGGCGTAGGCGCGGCGCTGCAGGCCGGTAGCCTCGCGCACGGCGATGGTCACGCTGGAATACAGCTTCTCCCACACGCGCGGCACCGCCAGGAAGGCATCCGGCTGGATCTCGCGGATATTGTCGAAAATCGTGTCCGGGTTCTCCACGAAGTTCGCCACCGCACCGCACAGGATCGCGTAATACTCGCCGAAGATCCGTTCCGACACATGGCACAGCGGCAGGAAGGCCATGCGCTCGCCGATGGTAGTGGCCGGCATGAACTCGCGCAGCGTCAGGCAACTGCGCAGCACATTGCGGTGCGACAGCATCGCCCCCTTGGGCCGCCCCGTGGTGCCGGACGTGTACACCAGCACCGCCAGCGCGTCGGCGCTGCCCTCGGCCCGCATGGCCGGCAGCCAGCCCGGCTGCCGCGCGCGCGCCTGCCGGCCCAGTGCCAGCAGCGCGTCAAGGCTCATCACGGCGGCATCATCGAAGCCGGACAGCCCCTCCATGTCGAACACCACCACGCGGCGCAGGCCCGGCAGGCGCTCGCGCACCTCCAGGTATTTGTCGAGCTGCTCCTCGTTCTCCACGAACAGCACCACGGAGCCCGAGTCCTGGCACAGGTATTCCACCTGCGACGGCGCATCGGTGGGGTAGATCCCGTTCACCACCGCGCCGGCCGTGAGCGCGCCCAGGTCGGTCCAGACCCATTCGCGGTTGGTGTTGGACAGCACCGAGACCACCTCGCCCCGCTGCAGGCCCAGCTCCGCCAGCCCCGCGGCCACGTCCGCCACGATCTCGCCCACCTCGCGCCAGCCATAGCTGCGCCAGATGCCAAGATCCTTCTGCCGCATCATCACGGCATCGCCGCGCACCTCCACCGCATGCCAGAACATCTGCGGCACGGTCTGGAACGCGGCTTCGGACAAGGGCTGCATGGTGTGCGCGGCTGGTTTTGCCATGGGCGGTTCTCCGAACGTCCTTAGAGGTTGTTTCAAAATGAAGCGAAGCGGTGCTGGCCAGGGCGGAGCATGAAATCCGGATCGCACTGCACACCGCCTGCCGGGCGCGGCCGCGGACAGTACAAAGCGGTACGGCAAGGCCGCGCAATGACGCCAGGATCTTGTTGAAACAACCGCTAGCGCCAGGTCTTGCGTTTCTTCCAGCGCCGCTCCCCGCGCACGCCGCTATCCTTCATGCCGAGATAGAACTCCTTGATATCGTCCTTTTCGCGCAGCGCCGCGCAGGTATCCTCGGCCACGATGCGGCCGTTCTCCAGCACATAGCCGTAGTCCGCCGCGTTCAGCGCCATATTGGCGTTCTGCTCCACCAGCAGGATGGTGGTGCCGCGCTCGCGGTTGATGCGCACCACGATCTCGAAGATATCCTTGGTCAGCTTGGGCGACAGCCCCAGGCTCGGCTCGTCCAGCAGGATCAGCTCCGGCGCGGCCATCAGCGCGCGCGAGATCGCCAGCATCTGCTGCTGCCCGCCCGACAGCAGCCCGGCATCCTGCGCCGCGCGCTCGCGCAGCACGGGGAAATAGCCGTACACCGCCTCCATGTCGCGCGCCACGCCGTCGCGGTCGCGCCGCGTGTAGGCGCCCATCAGCAGGTTGTCGCGCACGGACAGCAGCGGGAACACCTCCCTGCCCTCCGGCACATGGCTCAGGCCACGCCGCACGATCTGCGCCGGGTCCAGCCCGGCAATGCTCTCGCCCTTGAAGGCGATGCTGCCGCGCGTGGGATCCAGTACACCGGATATGGTCTTCAATATGGTGGTCTTGCCCGCCCCGTTGGCGCCCAGCACGGTGGCGATGCTGCCCGGCGCCACCGCCAGGCTCACCCCGCGGATCGCCTTGACCGGCCCGTAGGCGCTCTCCACATTGGCCAGCGCCAGCACGGGCGCCGCCAGCATGCCGCGCAGCGCGGCGGCGTCGTTGTCGGTAGCGGCCAGCTTCATGCCGCCCTCCGCAGCGAAGCCACATCGTCCACCGTGCCCAGGTAAGCCTCGATCACGCCCGGGTGCGCCTGCACCTCGGCAGGCGTGCCCTGCGCCAGCACCTGGCCCTGGTTCATCGCCAGCACGCGGTCAGACACGCGCGACACCAGGCTCATGTCGTGCTCCACCATCAGCACGGTGATGCCCAGCTCGCTGCGGATATCGCGGATCCACCAGGCCATGTCCTCGGTTTCCTCCACATTCAGCCCGGACGAAGGCTCGTCCAGCAGCAACAGGCGCGGCCCGCTGCACAGCGCGCGCGCCAGCTCCACCACCTTGCGCACGCCGTAAGGCAGCCCCGCCACCAACGCATCGCGGTGCGCCTGCAGGTCCAGCAGCTCGATCATCTCCTCGGCCTTGCGGCGCGCCGCCAGCTCCGAGCGGCGCGCCGCCGACGTGAACAGCAGGTCTGCCCAGAAGCCAGCGGCGCGGTGCGTGTGGTGGCCGATCAGCAGGTTCTGCAGCACCGTGGCGTGCTCGAACAACTCGATGTTCTGGAACGTGCGCGCAATGCCCTGCGCCGCAATCGCGTGCGGCGGCATGCGCGTGAGTGGCTGGCCCTGCCACAGGATTTCCCCGCCGGTGGGCGGATAGATGCGGCTGATCAGGTTGAACACCGTGGTCTTGCCCGCCCCGTTCGGCCCGATCAGCGTAAACACCTCGCCCGCGCGCACGTCGAAGCTCACGCCGTTGAGCGCCAGCACGCCGCCAAAGCGCACGGTCAGGTCGCGCACGCTCAGCAAGGGTTCGGAATGGCTATGCGACATGACGCACCCTCCTTATTTCAGGCGCTCGGAGCGCTGGAACGCCTTCTGCCGCCGGAACATGCCCTGGCGGTAGAACGGAAACAGCTCCAGGTAAGTGCGGATCTTGCACCAGCGCCCGTACAGCCCCATCGGCTCGAACAACACAAAACCCATCAGCACCAGCCCGTACACCAGCGCCTGCAAGCCGCTCGCCTGCGCCACCGCAGGCGGCAGCCAGTCCTTGGCCAGCACGATCAGCTGCGGCATCACGATCAGGAACGCCGCCCCCAGGAACGCGCCGTGCACCGAACCCAGCCCGCCCACCACGACCAGCAACAACAGATCGATGGACTGCCCGATGCCGAACTGCTCCGGCGAGATAAAGCGCAGCTTGTGCGCATACAACGCCCCGGCCAGCCCCACCAGCCCCGCCGACAACGCGAACGACAAGGTCTTGTAGCGCGCCAGGTGAATCCCCATGCTCTGCGCCGAGATCTCCGAATCCCGGATGGCGATGAAGGCCCGCCCGGTCGCGCCGCGCAGCAGGTTCAGCACCCCCAGCGTCGCCAGCAGGCACACCGCCAGCGACAAGTAATAGAACGCCACCGGGCTATCCAGCGTATAACCGGCCACCTCCGGCGCCGCCACCGGCAGCCCCGCGTTGCCCCCGGTCACCCCCTCCCAGCGCGCCATCACCTCCTCCATGATGAAACCGAAGGCCAGCGTGGCAATCGCCAGATAGATGCCCTTCACCCGCAGCGCCGGCAGTCCCACCACCACACCCGTCGCCGCGGACAACACAGCCGACGCCACCAGGGCCGGCACGAACGGCACGCCATGCCCGGTCAGCCACGCCTGCGCATACGCCCCCACGCCCAGGAACGCCGCATGCCCGATCGACAGCAGCCCGGTATAGCCGGCCAGCACCATCAGCCCCAGCCCCGCAATCGCATAGATCAGCACAAAGCCCAGCTGCGCAATCCAGTAACTGCCGGCCCAGGCCGGCGCCACCAGCAAACACGCCAGCAGCAGCACGTACCACAAGGCCTGCCCGGGCTTTCCGGCCAGGCGCAGGTCCTGGCGATAATCGGTCTTGAAGAGGAATCGCATCGCGTCTCTACACCTTCTTGCGCAGGTTCTCGCCAAACAACCCGTTAGGCCTGACCGCCAGCACGATCAGCACCACCACATACGCCGCCACATCCTTGAAGCCCTCCGGCAGGTAAAACCCCGCCAGCGACTCCACCACCCCGATCACCAGCCCGCCCACGATGGCCCCCGGCAGGCTGCCAAAGCCCCCCACCACCGCCGCCGGAAACGCCTTCAGCCCCAGCAAGCCCATGCTGGCATGCACAAACGTGATCGGCGCCAGCAACAACCCCGCCAGCGCCGCCACCGCCGCCGACAAGCCCCACACCAGCCCGTTCAGCCGCCGCACCGGAATGCCCATGTAATAGGCGGCAAGCTGGTTCTGCGAACTCGCCTGCATCGCCACCCCGATCCGGCTATAGCGGAACACCCCGTACAACAACACGCACAAGCCCGCCGTCGCCCCGATCACCGCCACCTGCTCCACGCTCAGCACCAGCGCGCCCGCGCGCCACACCATGCCCTGGTAAGGCACCGGCAACGTATGCGTACCCGCCCCGATGCCCGGCACCATGGTGATTACGCCGCGCATCACATACCCCATGCCAATGGTCAGCATCACCACCGTGAACTGCGGCTGCCCCAGGATCGGCCGGATCGCCAGCCGCTCCACCAGCATCCCGAACCCCGCCATGCCCGCGACCGTCAACGGCACCGCCAGCCACAGCGGCAACCCCATCATGGTCAGCACCACCCCGGCAAACGCGCCCAGCATCATGAACTCGCCCTGGGCAAAGTTCACGGTCTCGGTCGCCTTGTAGATCAGCACGAAACCCAGCGCGATCAGGGCGTAGATACAGCCCAGGGCAATGCCTGAGATGGTCAGTTGCAGGATCTCCAACGTTGTCTCCTGGCTTAGGGGGGGATGCCTCGCGGGCGAAGTGCCGCGCTTTCGCTGGCTGTGCCACCGTAACAAAACTAGTGGGGCGGCTCTTGTGCGGACTGGCTATGCGGAGGTGGGGATTACCCACGGGTGGGCGGTGCTGCGGTGCGGGGGGTGAGCGGTTTTGCTCGCCGGGGTTCGGAAATTTCGGCGGCGGACTTCTGTTGCTTCCGCAAGTTGGCTTACGCAATGGCCGGTACGAGACCCGTCGAGGCGGGTCTCGGGTGGGTTTTGCTGGCGTCAGTACAGGGCCTGTACCCGGTCCACTGCCTGGTCCAGTTGTCGCTTCAGCGGAGACAGCAGCGCATGCAGGCCGCTATTGGCGGCCTGCTCCCCGGCCTGCAACTCCAGCAGGGTCAGGACGGATTCCAGGCCGGCGCTCACGCGCAGGAGGTCGTCGCAGCTTTGCTGGATGGTTTCCTGGGGCCATTGGGCGGTGGGCGTGGGCTGGATTTCCGGCAGCAAGGGGTCGGCTACTAGCCGGGCTTCCCTGGCGGCTTTTCTGGCTTCGGCGGCGGTGCGTGGGCGGCGTTGGCGGGCGGTCATGTCGTGGCTCCATTTTCGAGTGCGCTGATGACTTGTGATGCTGGCACTGGGGAAATGATTGGTCCACGGACGGTCTTACCCATTGCTTGGTGCTTCCGCTTGAGTGGGAACACCGAACATATTGCGCAGGTGTTCTGTGAACGGGAAAGCAAGACGTCGGGGTCGGCCACGTGGCAGCCCTCGCTTGAGAAGCGGTCGTTCCAGAGACGGCCGTGGTTTCGCGGCGGCTATCGGACCGAGACGGCCATGAAGCGCCTTTGGCACTCACGCTCAATCGGTCATTCGGATGGCGGCTTCAGCCAGGCTAACGGACGTCGTCTCCAGCGGCGACGAGTAGTCTCATCGGCCTACCCGCATCCGTCTAGAATGCCCGCGAAAAGACCGTCCGCGCATCTCGGTACTCCTGTAGAAACATTTCCTCCATCCGAATCGCATCAGCGGTGTTTTTTGCTCTGGAAGCTGAACGGCTGACTCATAGGCAGTCTTTCACCTGCTGCTCTGGCTTGAGGGTCGTGAAACGCAGACCCGCCTCGTGCCGATACTCAACCCATGCCCCCGGTCATCGCGGGCAAGAAGCTCCTACGTCAGGCAGGCCGGCGACCCCTCCAAATCGGCATCCATTGGTAACCGTGGACCCAAAGGGCTCTGCATGTCGCTTGTGGCGCCCGCGCCCATGCTGTTCAGGCGTTGCCGGGCACGAACTGGATGACTCAAGTCAACGGGAATCTTAATCTTGCAGCTCCCCGCCTGTTGCCTATTCTTGTCTCACCGTGCTCCATCATTTGGGGGGAGACATGCACAATCTGCTGGCGTCGCTCAGCCAAGAGGTGGACACGCAGTGGAAGAGGCATGACGTGCGCGTCGAGCGCCACTCGCGTGCCTACAAGTGCCGTTGCGGCAACCACGTCTTCTTCCGCAACACGCTATGTCTGGCATGCAACTCGCCCCTGGGCTTCCTGCCGGACGAAGGCCGGCTTGGCGCACTTGAACCGGGCCCCGAACCCGGTACCTGGCGCGAGGAAGGCCGCAAGGAGTTGCTGAAGTTCTGCGCGAACCGTGACTCCCCTGCCGCGTGCAACTGGATGATATATGCGCACAATCCCCAGCCACACTGCATCGCCTGCCGGCTCAACCGCACCATCCCCGACCTCGACGACGCTGACAACGTACTCTACTGGACGAAAATCGAGGTCGCCAAGCGCCGGCTGGTTTCGCAATTGCTCGCGCTGGGCCTGCCAGTGCGATCCAAGGTGGAGGAAGATCCCGAGCACGGCCTGATGTTCGATTTCCTGCGCTCGCCGCCCGGAGGCCCGTGCGTCATGACCGGGCATGCCAGCGGCCTGATCACGCTCAACGTCGAGGAGGCCGATGATGCCAAGCGCGAGCACATCAGGCATGGCCTGCGGGAGCCCTACCGTACGCTGCTGGGGCACTTCCGCCACGAGGTGGGCCACTACTACTGGGACCGGCTGGTCTGGAACACCGGGTGGCTAGAGCCATTCCGGCTGCTCTTTGGCGATGAGCGCGCCAGCTATGCCGAGGCGCTCAAGCGCAACTACGAGCAAGGACCTCCCCCCGATTGGGCCAACGCTTACATCAGCTCATACGCGACGATGCACCCTTGGGAGGACTGGGCCGAAACGTGGGCTCACTACCTGCACGTGGTCGACAGCCTAGGCACGGCGCTAGGCTTCGGCCTGGATGCCGAGGATCTCGATGGAGACATCCAGCCGTTCACGCGAGATGCGCTGTACGCACCCGAAGACCCCGGTGCCGAGCGCTTTCTATCCCTCCTCAACGCGTGGCTCGAGGTAACCATGGTCCTCAACGAGATGGCGCGCAGCATGGGCGAACCGGATTTCTACCCCTTCGTGATGTCCAAGCCGGTCGTGGCCAAGCTGCAGTTCATCAGCATGATCGTCGTCGAAGCCTGCACCAAGCCCGATCTCTGACGCGATAGGGAGCCACAGCATGGACGTCCCAGCAGCCGCAACGGTCTATCTGAAGGATTACGCGCCGCCCAGTTTCCTGATCCCCGAGGTCGAGCTCGACGTAGACTTCGCCGCCGAGGACAATGCGCGTGTACTCGCCCGGATCACGGTCCGCCGCAACCCCAAGGCAGTCGAACCCGAGGCGCCGCTGCGGCTCGATCTTGACGAGCTTGTGGTGGAGTCGGTGGCCCTCGACGGCATCCCGCTCGGCCCGGACCGCTACATGCTCGACGAGCGCCACCTGACCCTGCGGAACGCCCCCGACGCCTTCAGGCTGACGACCGTCAGCCACCTCAACCCCAGCCAGAACACCAAGCTGATGGGGATCTATACCTCCAGCACCGGCTTCTTCAGTCTTTGCGAGGCGGAGGGCTTCCGGCGCATCACACCTTTTCTCGACCGGCCGGACGTGATGGCCCGCTATTCGGTCACGCTGCATGCCGACAAGGCCCGGTATCCCGTGCTGCTGGCCAACGGCAACCTCACCGGCCAAGGCGACGAGGCTGGCGGCCGTCACTGGGCCCGCTGGGAAGACCCCTTTCCCAAGCCCTCTTACCTCTTCGCCGTCGTGGCTGCACGGCTCGACGGCCGCGAGGACAGCTTCACGACCCGCTCAGGCCGCACGGTGCCGCTGCGCTTTTTCGTTGAGCCCGGCAAGCTGGATCAGTGCGAGTTCGCGCTGCAGTCGCTCAAGCACGCGATGAAGTGGGAGGAGGACACCTACGGCCTGGAGATCGATCTTGACCAGTACAACGTCGTCGCGGTGGGGGACTTCAACGCCGGCGCGATGGAGAACAAAGGCCTGAACATTTTCAACACCAAGCTGGTGCTTGCCCGGGCGGACATCTCCACCGACTGGGACTTCAGCTTCATCGATCGCACGGTTGCCCATGAGTACTTCCACAACTGGACCGGCAACCGCGTCACCTGCCGGGACTGGTTCCAGCTTGCGCTCAAGGAGGGGCTGACGGTCTTCCGCGAGCAGCAGTACGCTGGCGACCGATACTCGCGCGCAGTGTCGCGCATCCAGGCTGTGCGCAATCTGCGCGCGGGCCAGTTCCCGGAGGACGCCGGCCCGATGGCGCACCCGGTGAGACCGCGCTCCTACCAGCAGATCAGCAATTTCTATACTGCCACGGTCTACAGCAAGGGGGCAGAGCTGGTGCGCATGATGCGCACGCTGGTTGGCGCGTTAGCCTTCAGCAAAGGCATCGAACTCTACTTCGAACGTCATGATGGGCAAGCGGTCACGACCGATGATCTGGTGAGCGCGATCCAGGATGCAAGCGGTGTGGATCTCGCCCAGTTCAAGCTATGGTACGAGCAGGCCGGTACTCCGCGCCTGTCCATCCGCGACCGCCATGACGCGGCCACGCGTACCTACGAGCTGACCGTGACACAACACTGCCCGCCCACCCCGGGGCAGCCGGTCAAGCAGCCAATGCACATCCCGCTGGCAGTCGGTCTGATCGACGCCGATGGCCAGGAGATGCCACTGCGCCTCGAAGGTGAGGAGACGGCCCAATGCACGAGCCGAGTGCTGTCGCTACGCCAGGAGACGGCGGCATTCCGCTTCCTGGATGTGCCGGCCCGTCCCGTGCCGTCGCTGCTCCGCGACTTTTCCGCGCCTGTGGTTATCGACTACGACTACAGCGATGAGGCGCTACAACATCTTCTGAGCTACGACAGCGATCCGTTCAACCGCTGGGAAGCGGGGCAGCATCTCGCGATGAACTTGCTGCTCGCCGGTGTAGTCGATCATCGCGCCGGCCGGCCAGTGCAATTCCCGGACCACTTGGCCCGTGCCTTCGGCCGCGTGCTTGACGGCGCCGCGCGGAATCCGGCCTTCGCTGCCGAGGCACTCGCGCTGCCGTCCGAAGTAGTGATCGGCGAACAGCTCGATGAGATCGACCCTCAGGCCGTGCACGAGGTGCGGCTGGCGATGCGCAAGTTCCTGGCCGATCGGCTGCGCTCCGAGTTGCGCCGCTCGTACGACAGCTTCGCCACACCCGGTCCCTACAAGCCCGACGCCGCGTCGATCGGTCGCCGCGCGTTGCGCAATCTCTGCCTGGCCATGCTGGTGGACCTCGGCGACGAAGATTCGCACCGAATGTGCCTCGTGCAACTCCAGACCGCCGACAACATGACCGACACAATGGCGGCGCTCACCGCCATCGCCAACTGCGATTGGCCCGAGCGCCGCGATTCACTCGACGCCTTCTACGCCAAGTGGCAGGGCGAGCCGCTGGTGGTAGACAAGTGGCTCGGACTGGAGGCACTGTCCCGCTTACCCGGAACGGTCGCGCGGGTTCGCGAACTGACCGCGCATCCGGTCTTCACACTGAAGAATCCCAATAAGGTCTACGCGCTGCTGGGCAGCTTTGGCGCAAACCAGGCCCAATTCCACGCGGCCGACGGCTGCGGATACGAGCTGATGATCGAGCAAGCGGTGGCGCTTGATGAAATCAATCCGCAGGTGGCCTCCCGTATGGTGCGCAACTTCGAGCGCTACAGGCGCTTCGAGCCGCGGCGTCGCGCGCTGATGCGCGCCGCGCTGGAGGGAGTCGCGGCGACGCCGGGCCTTTCCAAGGAAACCGCCGAAGTCGTTTGCAAAGCACTTGCCTAGCTGGGCCGGCCAGCCGATCGTGGGCGAGTACTCGGCAATCATAGCGCCGGCTGCCAAGGGCTCGCCCCAGCGGGCGCGCGACGCGGCGACGGCTAGCCATGCCCCTCGCCCGCGTCTGATGAGATGTATCACGGCATATTTTGCTTGATTCAGGAACGCCGGGGATGGGCGAGGAAAAATCGCAGCATTTCCACGCTGGCATCCGGCCCTTTTGCGTCAGTGTACGACCCGCCGCTGCCGCCACCGGCCCAGGCATGCCCCGCGCCGTGAATCAGCCAGTATTCCGCATCCACGCCACCAGGCGGCAAGATCCGGTAGCGCGTGTAGGCATGGCCTGCACGGACGGTCTCGCGCTCAGTGTGCTTGTGATCGTGGCCTTGTTCGTACGGCTCGATCAGTCGCGCCCCGTTCGACGCATGCACGGTGTGATCCGCATCGCCGTGGAACACGATCAGTGGACGCACCGGCCGCGCCGGCGGCGCAATGCCGCGCCTGGAAGCGCCCGATCCCTTGCCACCCTTCATGGCCGCCAGCGCCGAAGGCAGGTCATGCGCGCACCCTGTCGGCAGCCCCGAGTGGACGCCAGCTGCGGCAAAAAGGTCCGGATAGCGCTGGATCAGCACCGCCGCCATCGCGCCACCGGCGGACAGCCCCGCAACATAGACTCGATCCGGATCGATGCTGTGGCTGGCCATGACCTCGCGAGTGATGCCCGCGATGATCGACGGCTCGCCCCGGTCGGCTTGCTGGTCGCCAGGGCGAAACCAGTTCCAGCATTTCGACGTGTTGGCATCGGCGGCCTGGATCGGGTACACGACCGCAAAGCCGAGTTTGTCCGCCAGCGCGTTCATGCGCGTGCCGGCGGCAAAGTCATCGGCATCCTGCGTGCAGCCGTGCAGCATGACCACCAAGGGCATCGGCTCCTGCAAATGCCCGGCGGGGATATAGACCTTGTAGGACCGTTGCCCGGCCTGGTTGGCAAAGGTGTGCCGTCTGAAGTGGCCGGGCATTGCAGTCGGTGGCGCGCGGCGCGGCGCGGCGGGTTCCACGGATGGCGCTGTATCGGCCCGGCCCTGTGACGTGTTGTCCGTCAACAAGGATTGCACCACTTGCGCCGGCATCGGTGCTCGCGCTTCGCCTGTGTTGCCGGTTGGCGACTGCCCGCGAAGTGCGCGCTGGATGACGGCAGTGGCCTCCATCGGGCCCGCCGTCTGCAGCAGGTGCATTGCCTCATGCATCGAGGCAAGAAAGGCGTCGTTCATTTTCATGTTGGGGTCTCTGCAGGCCTGGCGAACCAGGCGCGGCGAAATTGCCGCCTACTACCGTATGCGTCCAGCCAATGCCGCCTTGACGGCGGCTGGCGCGTGAAAGGCGCCTAGCACCACGATCGACTCGATCGTCGCCAACGCCAGTTCGGGACTGACATCCGATGCAATGCTCGCCAAACCGAGCACGTGAATGGCCAGTTTCTCGTTGGCCTTCAACGCCGCCTCGAGGTCTTGCTTCGAGAAATGCTGAAGGCCCAGAACCAGCGCCCGCCGTGTTGCCGTTTCCTGAATCGCTTGTGCATGCACGGCGAGCTGGTTGCGAATGGCGGTGCGGATCAGGTCGGTTCGGTTGGAATAGAAGCCTTCCTCCACCAATAGATCGATCTGGCCCAGATCAACCGGACCGAGGTTGATGGTGATTTTCTCTGTCTCGCCCCCCTTTGGTCTGAGCGTCGCGATCTGTGCTGTAGGCTTTTCCATCGTCACTTTTTCTCCTGGTTTGTCATGCGGGGAGGGTTCGGCGGGTTTTCCACGTCACATTTACCATCCTGAAACCATCCCCGTACCATCCATATGGATGGTTATAGTCGTGACGACGGGCTACGTCAAGCGGCGTGACGATCAAGGTTTTCTGGGGGAGCGAGCGATTTATGCGAGCAGCCTATGAGCACGCCCTTCGGTCAAACAACCGAGCCGCCAGGCTGATGCGGCACCCTGTCACGGCATCACTTGCAGCATGGGGCGGACCCGGAGTGCCCGCGTCAACTCATGCAGCTGGCCGTGGATTACTGAGGCATGCAGAACGTCGATTCTGCGATCCGCCTATGCGGTTATCCAGAGTGACCATGCGAGGCGTCGTTGAGCGAAACGCGCCGGGGATGCCTCGGAATGAGAGGTCGAAGAGGGGGGGGACGGTCGCTACGCTGGGGGCCGTAAGAGCCGTTGGTTCGACACCCCAAAGCGCGCAACAGTCTCAATATGCCCCAGGTGTTGCTATGAGGGCCCCAAGCAGTTCTACGTTGATTCGATAGCCGGGAGTAGTCCAATCGTTGGGCGCGGCCTGCCTCCTCTAGGGTGAGCCATGGTGAGCCATGCCTTGGGTGGGAGCGTCAAGCACAGGGGGCATCCGCATGACCCGCTCGCGCCACCTCCAACTAGCCGACGACGACCGTCAATTGCAAGGAGCCGCCATCGAACGGGCGCAGCCGTTAGGCCCCTGGCGTCCTGTATCCTTTCTCCTGCAATGCACTTACAGGAGGCGACAGAAAGCCGTGACGCTACAGCAACTCGAAACGTTCTACTGGATTGTTCAGCTCGACGGTTTTGCGGCGGCAGCCGAGCGACTTTGCGCTACGCAGTCCACCGTCTCCATGCGATTGCGCGAGCTTGAGCGTAGCCTCGGGGTTGAGCTTTTTGACAGGACGCAACGCAAGGCAAGGCTGACGCCGCATGGACGCGAGGTGCTCGACTATGCCGCACGCATCCTGAACCTTTCAGCGGAACTCTCGCATCGCGTTGCGGCGCCGAGCGCAGTGAGTGGCACCGTCCGCATGGGGGTTGCTGAAGTCGTATCCACTACGTGGCTCCCCGCACTGATCAAGGCCATAGCCAGGCAGTATCCGCAAGTGAGGCTGGAAATCGACGAGGCACTCACCAGCGACCTGATGGATGCCCTCACGCAGGGCGAGCTGGATCTGGTGCTGGCTCCCGGGCACACACGCATGCAGGACGTCTCCACAATCCCACTCGGCAAAGTCGAATTCGCCTGGATGGCGAGCCCGGGCCTGAAAATGGCACACAAGACTTATGCGCCGTCGGAGCTTGCGCAATACCCGCTGATCGGTTTGAAGCCCCAGTCTTTCCATAGCGCCGCCATTAACGCCTGGTTTCAGCGTGATCACGCCCATTGCCGCTATCTGGCGCGCTGCAAGAGCATGGGCGTCGCGGCTTCGCTCGCGATGGCCGAAATGGGAATTACCTATTTGCCGATTCCCAATTACCGCCGGCAACTCGACGGTGGGCAACTCGAGATTATCGGAGTCCGAGATCCTTTTGAGCCCGTCGAGTTTGTCGCCGCTGTTTCGCCTGAACACACTTATTCCCTCCCGAGCACGATTGCCGAACTCGCCGGACATATCAGCGATTTTCAGAAGTAAGGGTTTCCACCGTCGGCCGTGTAGAAATCCCTGGGCAAGGCACAAATACGCTTGATAAAGCGCGTTACAACCGACTTTTCCGAATCATTCACCGTTTCTCACCATAAAAACGTGAAGTCCCTCTCTCTCCAGACACATCAAATTTATTGATGTTATAGTGCCTGAAAATATCGCTTGAATTAAACAGTCGAAAATCTATGCTTGAGCAAACCACGACGACCTGACCGCCGCGATTTGCTCAAGCGACGCGGTCGGGGCACCCTCCAGGAGACCGCGATGGACCTCATCGTCGAAAGCAGACGCGATACCGTCACCGCAAATGACCGGGTCGCCGGAAAAATCCCCGTTTCGATCCGCTCTGTCAGCGAGCTCGCCGAAGATATCCGGGCGTTCGAGCTGGCAGACCTATTCGGCATGCCACTACCGGCATTCTCTGCAGGCGCCCATATTGACGTCCATTTGCCGGGCGGGTTGATTCGCCAGTATTCGATTTGCAGCAGCGCGCATGACACCAGCCGCTACGTCATCGCCGTCCTCAGGGAACCAGCGGGGCGAGGCGGTTCCGCCGCGATCCACCAGCTTGCCGCCGGCGACCGCATCACCATTTCCAGGCCGCGTAATCATTTTCCGCTGGCCGATGACGCTTCGCACCATGTATTCGTAGCGGGTGGCATCGGCATTACCCCTATCAAGTCCATGATGTCGGCGGCACTGGCACGGCGCGACACCTTCACGCTGTACTACAGCACCCGGTCCCCACGGCGGACGGCCTTCCTCGACGATCTCTCGCCGCTCGTGCACGCCGGCATCGCCCACATCCACCATGATGGCGGCGATCCCGCCAAAGGCCTCGACCTGAGCGCCGTCCTGCGGGAGCAGCCAGACGGCGCGCACCTCTATTACTGCGGCCCGTCACGCTTCATGGACGCAGTGGAAGCCAATTCTGCGCATTGGCACGCAGGCACCCGGCATTGCGAACGCTTCTCGGCGCCGGCGTCAAAGCCGGCCAGCGTACCTGCTGAGGCAGAGCAACCCTTCGACGTCACGCTTTCACGCTGCGGAAAGACCTTCACCGTGCCGCCCGGCAAGACCATCGTCCAGGTATTGCGGGAAAACGCGGTGGAAGTCGACGTGTCCTGCGAGGAAGGCTACTGCGGGACCTGCATGACGCGCTATCTCGACGGCGATCCCGTTCATCGCGATAGCGTCCTCGACGAGGAGGATCAGCAGGAGTTCGTGATGATCTGCTGCAGCCGCGCTAAGAGCCAGACCCTGACCCTCGACCTCTGAGCCGGCGTGCGCCGCGCTCGTTCGTCATTCCCCCCAAAAAACGTGGAGACAACTGAAATGAGCAAGTTCGAGTACGTGAAGAATTGTTGGTATCCCATCGGTTTCGCGCGGGAATTTCCCGTCCATGAGCTCAAGGGCTTCAAGATCGCCGGCAAGCCAGTCGTCATGTGGCGCACGGACGATGGAGAGGTGGTCGCCTTCGACGATCGCTGCTGTCACAAGCGCTTCCCTCTCTCCCAGAGCAAGCTGCTTGACGATGGCCGGCTCGAATGCGCGTATCACGGCCTCTGCTATGACGCGAGCGGGCAATGCGTGGAGTTTCCGTCCCAGCCGGGCAAGATCCCGCCCCAGGCGCGCCTGCATGGGGTGCCGGTGTGCGAGCGGGACGGTGTCGTCTGGGTCTGGCCAGGCGAACAGAAGGCTGCTGCCAACATTGAGCCCCCCCGCACACCGGAGGTCACTGATCCCGGCAAGGTGGGGGTCGGCTCGCCCCAGCCGCTAGAAGTGCCGGCCAACTACCTGCTGCTGATCGAAAACCTGCTCGACATCACGCACTTCTATCCCTTGCACGACGGCAACATCGGCGACAAGGAGAATAGCCTCATTCCCGTGCAACTGCAGGAAGGCATCGACGCGGGCTATGAGTACGTCAAGACGCTCCGCCACGTGCACGGCTACAAGCAGCCACCCTACCTGCGTGAGTGGTTCCACTACGAGGAAGTCGAGCGCCTGCATACGCACTGTATGGTCAGCCCGGGCCTGACGCGTGTCGAGATGCATGTAGCACCTGAGGGCCAACTCGGCACCGAGATGGAACGCGGATACACGCTGCTGCACCTGCACTACCCGGTCGACGAGGAAAACCTCGTCTGGCGCTGGAACGTGTCGTGCACGAAGGGCCATACCACGCTGAGCGACCCAGATATCCCAACTGCGCACAAGGTTGCCGAGATGTTCCCCGCCGTGGTCGCGCAGGACCAGTGGGCACTGGAACGGCAGCAGGCGATGTTCGCCTATCCGGAGGACGATTATTCCGAGCTGTTCCTTAAGACCGACAAGGCCCTGCGCCGCGCGCGCCAGATCCTGATGACCATGCAGCGGGAGGAGCGACTGGAGGAGAAGTCCGTCATCCCGATTCATCCGCTGCCCACCACTGCGGCCGTCGCATAGCGCGCAAGAAATAGCCTACAGAGGCCTCAGACGGGCCCGCAACATTCTGGTGTGGAGACAAATCATGGAAGCACAGGAACTCGCTCTTTCCGGACCGCTGTCACAGAAGACGTGGATGCAGCGCTCGATCAGCTCATGCGTATATCTGTTCGAGCGGCTGATGCCCGACCCGTTTGTCATTGTTATTCTCCTGACAGTGATGACGGCCGCCTGTGCCTCCGCCTTTGCCCCAGGTGGCACCGTCACGAACATTTTGGCCGGCTGGTACAAGGGAATCTTCGGCATCTTCACCTTCGCCTTCCAGATGGTGCTGGTGCTGGTGACAGGCTACGCGCTGGCCAGCGCACCCATGATCAAGCGTGGCCTGCAACGCCTCACAATGCTCGCCACCGGTCCCCTCTCGGCCGTTGCACTGGTCTCGATCGTCGGTGCTTTCGCAACCTTCCTAAATTGGGGCTTCGGGTTGGTGGTCGGCGCCATGCTAGCCAAGGAGGTGGCCAAGCGCGTACGGGTCGACTTTGCCTGGCTCGTCGCTGCTGGCTATACGGCCTGGGTCCTGTGGGCGTTCACCGGCATGTCGAGCTCGATTGCCCTTTCCATTGCCACGCCAGGGAATCCGCTCAATATCGTCGAGCAGCATACGCACGCCGTGGTGCCGCTCTCGCATACGGTCTTCTCCATCTGGAATCTCGCGGCTGGCCTGATTGCGACATTGCTGTTGCCGCTGGTCTTCATGATGATGCGTCCGTCCGACAGCGACATCATCGCCGCCGACCCCAAGGCCATTGAAGCCAGCGAAGCCGCGGCGACTGAGCCGAAGCGCCGCAACGGCTTGGCCGGCCTGCTCGAGCGGTCACGCCTGTGCGCACTGGTCTTCGTCGTGGCGGGCGCTGCCTACCTTGTGCAGCAATGGAGCGCGACCGGTATCCGGCTGGACATCAACACAGTGATCTTCATCTTCCTGCTAGGCGGTCTGTGCCTGCACGGCGGCGCCGGGGCCTATGTTCATGCCGTGACGGAAGCCGCCAAGGTGACCGGCCCCATGCTGCTGCAGTACCCCTTCTACGGCGGCATCATGGGCATCATGCATGCGACCGGGCTGGCGGAAGTCGCGTCGGCATCCTTCATCCGCTTCGCGTCCGGCGACACCCTGCCGTTCTGGAGCTACCTGGGCTCCATTGTCATTACCATCTTCATTCCCAGCGGCGGCGGCCACTGGGCCGTCCAAGGCCCCTTCACTATCCCGGCCGCCCAACAGCTCGGTTCCACCCTGGCCGGCACCTCGATGGCAGTGGCCGCTGGCGAACTGGCGGGCAGCCTGCTTCAACCTTTCTGGGCCATCCCGGTGGTCGCAATCGCTGGCGTCGGAGTGCAGCGGGTGCTCGGCTTCACGCTGGTCAGCTTCATCACCGCCGGGACCTTCTTCGGTCTGCTCTACCTGCTGGTCGTGCCCCACACCGGCGCCTGACGGCAATGTCCGGCGGGCGCATCCCGTCTGCCAGCCCGCTTCCCGACCTTTCACTTCTCCTCCAGACAATGAAAACTCCTGCAAAACCGGCCCTGCCCCTCGAGGGCACCCGCGTCATCGAAATCTGCAACGTGGCTGCGGGTCCCTACTGCGGCATGCTGCTTGCCGACATGGGCGCTGACGTCATCAAGATCGAGCATCCCGAGACGGGCGACACGCTGCGGAGCTGGCCGCCGATCTCGGGGGGCTATAGCGAGAACTTCGCATCGCTGAACCGGAACAAGCGCTCTGTCACCCTGAACCTGAAGGATCCCGACGATGCCGCCCGCGCCCGCGACCTGATCGCTTCGGCCGACCTGCTGATCGAGAACAACCGGCCGGGCGTCATGGATCGCCTTGGTCTCGGCTATGACGCCCTGCGCGGCGGGAGTCCCGGCCTGGTCTACTGCTCGATTTCCGCTTACGGCCAGTCAGGCCCGCGCGCTAGCGAAGGCGGCTTCGACCTGACGCTCCAGGCGATGAGCGGCATCATGAGCGTGACCGGTGAACCCGGCGGCGCGCCGGTGAAATGCGGCGTTCCGATTGCCGACTTCTCCGCCGGACTCTATGCGGCATTCTCTGCAGTATGCGCCTTGCGGCAGGCACAGGCCATTGGCGAGGGCACGCACGTCGATATCTCCATGCTGGGCGCCACCCTTGGCATCGCTGCACTGCAGACCTCCGAGTACTTTGGCAGCCGCAAGGATCCGGTCAAGTTGGGCAGCGCCCATCCACGCAACGCGCCCTACCAGGTGTTCGCCTGCCGCGACGGCTACTTCGGTATGGCGGCCGGCAACAATACCCTGTGGCGGGCAGTGTGCGCCGTCATGGCGCACGAGGAATGGCTGTCCTACGATCGCTTCGCCAATCCGACGCTGCGCGCGCGGCACCAGCGCGAACTGCGCGAGATGCTCGAAGCGGAGTTCGTCCGGGAAGACGCTGCCACCTGGCTGAGCCGGTTCCGGCAAGCGGGCGTGCCCTGCGCACCAATCAATACATATTCCGATGTGCTCGCCGACGCGCAGGTGGAACATATGCAATGGGTGCAGCCCCTCACGCTGCCCAATGGCATCGAAACCAGCACTTTCGCCTCGCCGATCCGCCTGTCCGGGGTCAATCTGCCGATCCGCCGTGGTCCGCCCGCGCTGGGCGAGCACAATGCCGAAGTGCTGGGCTCGGCGGTCCCCTCCAGTGAGGAGATAGCGCAATGAGCGATCTGCTCATCGTCGAACGCGAGGCCGGACATGTCTCGCTCACCTTGAACCGTCCAGACAAGCTCAATGCGCTTTGCCCGGGACTGGTGGAAGCCCTGATCGCCGCGGTCCGGCAGGCACACGACGACGATGCCACGATGATCCGCTTCCAAGGCGCAGGACGGAATTTTTGCGCGGGGTTCGACCTGGGAGACCTCGACCAGCAGACCGATGCCGACTTGCTGCTGCGCCTGGTCAGGATCGAAACGCTGCTGCAGATGGTCGCGTACTCGCCCTGCCTGACCACGGCATATGCGCACGGGCGCAACTTCGGCGCTGGTGTGGACCTGTTTGCCGCATGCAAGCGCCGCTATGCGACGGTCGACTCGCACTTCCGGATGCCCGGTCTGCTGTTCGACCTGGTGCTCGGCTCGCGTCGCTTCGCGGCACTGGTCGGCGCCGAGCCGGCCCGCGAAATCCTGCAGACGGCGCGTGACATTCCTGCCGAAGAGGCAGCACGGATTGGCTTGGTCTCTCGCCTGGCGGGGCAGGCCGACTGGCCGGCCCGGCTGGTCGAGGATGGTGGTGCCTCTCGCGTGCTTTCCTCCCGCGCCCGTACCGCGCTGTACGCCGCGGTGCTGCCTTCAACCGCGGACGCGGACATGGCGGCACTGGTCAGCTCGGCCGCCGAGCCGGGCCTGCGACAGCGCATTGAACACTATCTTGGCCGATAAGGCGATTCAAACTCAGCGAGAAAAGGGAGGAGATGCAATGAAGACCAAAGCCGCAGTCGCATGGGAAGCCGGTGCGCCGCTGGCGATCGAGGAAGTTGACCTCGACGGGCCGCGCGCCGGCGAGGTACTGATCGAAGTGAAGGCGACCGGCATCTGCCATACGGACTATTACACGCTGTCCGGCGCCGACCCTGAAGGCATCTTCCCGGCGATCCTCGGCCACGAGGGCGCTGGCATTGTGGTGGATGTCGGACCCAACGTCACGAGCCTGAAAGCGGGCGACCACGTGATTCCGCTATATACGCCTGAATGCCGCCAGTGCAAGTTCTGCCTGTCACGCAAGACCAACCTGTGCCAGGCGATAAGGCAGACGCAGGGCCGCGGCCTGATGCCGGACGGCACCTCTCGCTTTTCCATCGGCGGCAAGCCTCTATTTCACTACATGGGGACCTCGACCTTCGCCAATCACATCGTTGTGCCGGAAATCGCGGTCGCCAGGGTGCGGCAGGATGCGCCGTTCGACAAGATTTGCTACATCGGCTGCGGCGTGACGACCGGCGTCGGCGCGGTCATCTTTACCGCCAGGGTCGAGGCGGGTGCCAATGTTGTCGTGTTCGGACTCGGGGGAATCGGCCTGAACGTGATCCAGGCCGCGCGCATGGTGGGCGCCGACAAGATTATCGGAGTCGACCTCAATCCCGCTCGTGCAGGCATGGCAAGGCGCTTCGGCATGACGCACTTCGTCAATCCGCGCGATACCGACAACGTCGTCGACCACATCGTGCAACTGACCGACGGCGGCGCCGACTATAGCTTCGAGTGCATCGGCAACACGCGTGTCATGCGCCAGGCGCTGGAGTGCTGTCACAAGGGCTGGGGCAAATCCATCATCATCGGCGTCGCCGAAGCCGGCGCGGAGATCTCGACGCGGCCATTCCAGCTCGTGACTGGGCGTGAATGGAAAGGTTCGGCCTTTGGGGGGGCTCGCGGCCGCACCGACGTACCGAAGATTGTCGACTGGTACATGGAAGGAAAACTCAACATTGACGAGTTGATCACCCATAGCTTCCCGCTGGAGCGCATCAACGAGGGCTTCGACCTCATGAAGCATGGCGAGTCGATCCGGTCCGTGGTGCTGTACTAGGACGCGGCCATGGAACTGATATCTGAACACTGCACCCTGGCGCTGATGCCTTCATGGATGCGAGGGGCTTCGTGAGGGCTTTACGCTCCTGGCCCCGATTCGGTCGCCGCTGGCACACAGCACGGACCCAAATTTCTTCCTACCTCCAACTATCAAGGAGATACACCGTGGCAATCTTCACACATATCGTGGTCGGCACCAATGACCTGGAGCGCTCGCGCGCATTCTACGACGCCGTCCTGAGCCGACTCGGCATCCAGCGTGTCCTAGACTTCGAAACAGCATCGCTATGGGGCACCTTCGGGCCAGAGTTCATGGTCACCAAGCCCGGCAATGGCTTGCCGTCGACCTATGCCAATGGCGGCACAGTAAGCTTTGCTGCACCTAGCCGGGATGCCGTACATGCATTCCACGAGGCCGCACTCAGCCTCGGCGCCAATGATGAAGGCGCGCCGGGCCCGCGCAGCTTTACGCCTACTGCCTATGCGGCATATGTCAGGGACCCCGATGGCAATAAGATCTGTACCTATTGCTTCGAGCCGACTTAAGCGATCAAGATGCCATCGGCCCACCGATGGCATCTGCTCACGCGGTGTGCAGTGTGTTGCATCGACCGATTAAATATGCAGTCGAGGCCGGCCGGCCGCGCTTTGATCATGGCTGTCGCTTGCCAAGCCAAGAGCCATCGCAGGTGGGAAGGCCGGACTTCACAACCTCCCCAAAACCACCCCCAACTCAACCGCCCCAATAGGATGCGAAACGGCAGCAAACGGCGGCTTAGGCCACTCCCACTTGTCCGCCGGAAACAAAGCCCGCATCCCATTGATGTCACAGTGATAAGGCGGCCCTTCGACAACGCCCTCCGCGGCACTCTCGCGCCGCATCTGCATGAACAGCGCGAACAGCTGCCCGCCAGGCCGCAGCCACGCATGAAGCTGCTCGGCGTAGCGAACCCAGTGATCCGGATGCAGCGCGCACAGGCAAGTCTGCTCGTACACCGCATCCACGGGCGCGGGCGGCTGCCACTCCAGTACATCGGCCTGTTCCAGCGTCGCCTTGAGCCCGGTCTGCGCGAGCAGCTCGCCGGTGCGCGCCAGCGCCGCCGGCGCGTAGTCGATGCCGCGCACGCGCACGCCCTGCTCCGCCAGCGCGGCTACTTCCCAGCCGCTGCCGCAGCCGGGCACGATCACGTCCTCGCCGGGACGGATGGCGCCGCTGGCCAGCCATGCCTTGAGCTGCGGGCTGGCCGCGCCGCGGTCCCACGGTGTTTGGCCGGCCTCGAAGCGCGCCTGCCAGAAATCAATCGTCGGTCCTGCCATGTTGTGTCTCCATTCGCTTTGTTATAGCGGCTTGGCTTGGAAAGCCGGCGTGCGAGGATCAGCTGCGCCAGGCCGGCTACCTGCCAGATTCCCTCTCAGCCGCCGCGTGCGCGCCGTGCCTCGTAGGCCTTCAGGCTTGTCAGTGCCATTTCCAGCGTCGGCGCAGGCGTCTGGCCGCGGCGTGCCAGCAGGTCGCCCACGATCTGGTCAGACTCGATGGCCGCGCCGCGTTCGATGTCGCGCAGCATCGAGGCCATCAGCGGCGAGCCTGCGGTAAATAGCGTGGTCTTCGCCTGTTCCAGTGCCGGGGCGCGGGCGGGGTAGCCGTTGGTGGCGGCGATGGCCGCGCATTCGTCGAACAGGGCCGTGATGGTCTCGCGTCCGCGCGGGGCGGCGAGGATGTCGCCAATGGCTGCCCGCATCAGGCAGGTGGACGATGCCAGCGTGGCCAGGAACAGCCACTTTTCCCACATGTCTTGCAGCATGGCTTCGCTGCGCTGTACATCGAAACCGGCGCCGTCGAGCGCCGCGGCCAGGGCCAGCGCGCGGTCGCTGCTGCCGGCGGGGCGCTCGCCGAAGGACAATACATGGAAGGCGGACAGGTGGAGGATCGTGCCTTGTTCGTCCAGCGTGCTGGAGATCATGCAGCGCCCGCCCATCACGCGCCCGGCGCCGAAGCGAGCATCGAGCTTGTCGAGATGCTGCATGCCGTTGAGCATGGGGATGACGACGGTGCCGGGGCCCATGGCGGGCGCGAAGCCGTCCATGGCGCTGTCCAGGTCGTAGGCTTTGCAGCTCAGCAGCACCACGTCATACGGTTGCGTGATCTGTTCGGCCTGCACCAGTGGCGGGTTGGGGAAATGCAGGTCGCCGTGCGGGCTCTTGACCCGCAGGCCATGCTCGGCCAGTTGGGCGGCGCGCCGGGGGCGCACCAGGAATGTCACGTCGCGCCCGGCCTGCAACAGCCGCGCGCCGAAATAGCCGCCAATGGCGCCCGCCCCGACTACCAGAATACGCATCTTCGACTCCCGGGTCCGGCCCGGCGGGAGGCCGGGCGATGCGCCATTGTAGTGTGGGGCCGGCGATGCTGCCGGCGGGCATGCGGTCGCGCAACCCGGAGGGCGGGATTCCTTGTGGCAGGTAGACAGCCGCCCCCTGCCGGCGGCGGCCGGGTAGCTGCGGCGCCACAAGCTATGGCATCATCGCGCCAAACCACTGCACGAGGCGAACGATGAATCCATCGAGCAATCTACCGAGCATTCCACCGAGCGATACGCACAGCAAAGTCATCGGCTACCTGCTGTGGATCTTCGGCTTTACCGGCTCCCATCGCTTCTACTACGGCAAGCCCATCACCGGCACGATCTGGTTCTGCACGCTGGGCCTGCTCGGCATCGGCTGGCTGATCGACGTGTTCCTGATCCCGGGCATGGACCGCGAGGCGGACTACCGCTTCGCCGCCGGCAGGACCGACTACAACGTGGCGTGGATCCTGCTGACCTTCCTCGGCTTCTTCGGCGTGCATCGCATGTATATCGGCAAATGGATCACCGGCCTGATCTACCTGCTCACCGGCGGCCTGTTCCTGATCGGCGTGCTGTATGACTTCTGGACGCTGAACGAGCAGGTTTCGCTGAGGAACAGGACGCCCTGATACGCGCTCAGGGCGGCGACGGTGTGTTTCGCTTCGGCGCGCCTTCGTCGCCTTGGTCGCCCTCGATGCGCAGCCGTGGCAGGAACTGCGGGAATTCGCGCTGCATGAAGTCGATCAGCCCTTCGCGCACGACGCAGCGCAGGTCCCACGCCAGCCCGGAGGAAGCCGCGGTACACAGCACGCGTAGTTGCATCGTCCGCTCCGTGGCATCGGTCACTACCAGATTGAAGAAGCGCTGGTCCCACTCCGGCGCCGCGCGCACGATGCGTTCCAGCTCCTCGCGTAGCGGCGCCAGCGGCATGCCGTAGTCGACGTGGAAGAACACCGACCCCATGATCTCGGCATTGTTGCGGGTCCAGTTCTGGAAGGGCTTCTCGATGAAATACTGCAGCGGGATGATGAGACGGCGGTCGTCCCATATCCGGAGCACGACGTACGTGCCGGTAATCTCCTCCACGCGGCCCCACTCGCCTTCGACGATGAGCACGTCGTCGAGCCGGATAGGCTGCGTCAGGGCGAGCTGCAGACCGGCGATCAGGTTGCTGAACACGGGCTTGGCGGCAAAGCCGGCGATCAGGCCCAGCACGCCTGCCGAGGCCAACAGGCTGGCGCCCACCTGCCGCGCCCCGGGAAAGGTCATGAGCACCATCGCCGCACCCATCACCACCACCAGCGTCATCGCGGTGCGCGAGAGCACGCGTGTCTGCGTGTGAATGCGGCGCGCATTCATGTTGTCCTGCACGTCCACCGGGTGTGTGTCCAGGATACCCTGCGCAATGCCGGCAATGATGCGCGCCACGAGCCAGGTGGCCGCGGCGATCATCAACAGGCCATTGAAATGGCGCACGCTGCCGATCCAGGGCAGATCATCCGACGCGGCCTGCCAGACCGCCTGCAAGGCCAGCAAGGGCAAGACCACTGTCGACGGCGCGCGCGCCTTCTTCACGATCGCATGCAGCACCGGGGCCGGCCGGGTAATGCGCAAGAGCAGCAGCCCGCCGAGGCGATGCGCCAGCAGCGCGACGGCGACGGCGATCAGGGCCGCCGCCCATGTGCCGAACCAGGGGTGGGCGAGGAGGATTGCCATGTTCATCGGTCGGTCGTCCTATGTCATCGCGGCTTGCGCGATTATGCAAGGAACGACACGCAGACGGGACGGAAGTTTCACCGCCCGCGGGCGAGGCGCCGCGGCCACATGGAGCCGCGCGCTGGGATTTCCGGCAAGCCCTTGCCATGTCATCATCCTGTTCGGCGAATTCATGGGCTGATAGCGTCTGGAAGAGTCAGGAAGTTTCAGGAAGTTTCAGGAGGAGAACATGAAAAAATCGGGTTCGACCGAGGGGCTGCCGGCATCCGGGCTGATCGACAACAGAATCGCCGAGCTCGCGGACTGGCGCGGGGCGACGCTGAGCAGGATGCGCAAGCTCATCAAAGAGGCTGATCCGGACGTCGTGGAGGAGTGGAAGTGGATGGGCACTCCCGTATGGTCGCACGACGGGATCATCTGCACCGGCGAGTCTTACAAGGCAAAGGTGAAGCTGACTTTCGCCAAGGGCGCTGCGCTGGAGGACCCGGCCAGGCTCTTCAACTCAAGCCTCGACGGGAACGTCAGGCGCGCGATTGACATCCTCGAGGCAGACGAGATCGACGCGGACGCGTTCAGGGCGCTTGTCCGTGCCGCGGTCGCGCTCAATACGTCCGCTCGAAAGGCAGGCCCAAGGCGCGCGAAGTAGGCTACGGGATCGGCGTCCGCCCTGGAGCAGGACTCGCAGCCTGAGCCGCACGCGGCGGCCCTCCGGCCACATCCACCCATTGACGCCTTCTCCAAGAACCGATAAACACCATCGGTCACCGTCTGCCTGGCCCGAGCCCCCGCGCATGCCCCGCCCTTCGCTAATCCCGCCCATCAGCACCCTCTACAGCCGCATCAAGATGCAGCATCTGCGCCTGCTGCTGGCGATCGAGGAGCGCGGTTCGCTGCGGCAGGCGGCGGAGGCGGTGATGCTGACCCAGCCGGCGGTCAGCAAGATGCTGCAGGACATGGAATCGATGCTGGGCGTGTCGTTGTTCGAGCGCCATGCGCGCGGTTTGCGGCCGACGCGGTTTGGCCTGGCGGCGACGCAGTTCGCGCGGCTGGTGTTCGCGGATATGGCAGGCCTGCGTGATGAGCTGGCGGCGCTGGAATCGGGAAAGGTGGGCCGGGTGCGCGTGGGTGCGGTGATGGCGCCGACGCCGGTGCTGCTGGCCAACGTGATCCGCAGCCTGAACCGCGAGCATCCCAGGCTGGAGGTGGTGGTGCAGGTGGAAACCAGCGATCTGCTGGTGCCGCTGCTGGAGCGCGACCAGCTCGACATCGTGCTGGGCCGGGTGCCGGAGGGCTGGGACAGTAGCGGCCTGGAGTTCGAGCAACTGGGCGAGGAGAGCCTGGCGATCGTCGTCGGGCCCTTGCATCCGCTGCTCGGGCGCCGCAAGCCGGGTTTCGAGGAGCTGGCGACGTTTCCGTGGATCATGCAGCCGCGCCCGAGCCCCATGCGGGCGCTGATCGACCGTTCGTTCGAGGACGCGGGCGTGGCGCCGCCGCCCTCGACCATCGAGACGGCGGCGGTGCTAATGACGACTTCCCTGCTCGCGGACAGCGAGCTGATTGCCGTGCTGCCGGCCTCGGTGGCGGCGTTCTACGCGGGGCTGGGCGCGCTGGCCGTGCTGCCGTTGCCGCTGCCGCGCAAGCTGGGGCCCTACGGCATCGTGACGCGGCGGGGCCGGCCGCCTACCGCGTCGATGAGCCTGCTGATCGACGCGCTGCGCGCCAGGCCGGCCTAGCGCGGGCTTCGCAAGGCCCGGCTCGCGGGCCTTGCGGGCTGCGCTTAGGCGGGCCGGGGCGCCGGCCGGCCGTCCACCAGCCGGCTCAGTTGCAGCGGATTGTCCTCGCGCAAGGCGGCGGGCAGCAGCCCCGCGGGCATGTCCTGGTAGCACACCGGGCGCAGGAAGCGCGCGATGGCCAGGCTGCCCACCGAGGTGGAGCGGCCGCCATCGGAGGTGGCCGGATACGGACCGCCGTGCACCATGGCATGCCCGACTTCCACCCCGGTGCCGAAACCGTTGACGAGGATGCGCCCCACCCTGCGTTCCAGCGCGGGCAGGATGGCGCGGGCCGCATCGTGGTCGGCGTCGTCGATATGCAGCGCGGCGGTCAGCTGGCCTTCGATGACTTCCACGACATGGCGCATGGCGTCCAGGTCGGGGCAGCGCACGATTAGCCCGGCCGCGCCGAAGATCTCCGCGCGCAAGGCCTCATCGGCAAGGAACGCCTCGGCGGTGGTGGAGAACAGCGCCGCCGAGCCCTGCTGTGCGTCGCCGGCGCGGCCGCGCGCCTGCGCGCTGACCTGCGGGTGCGCGGCCAGCTTGTCCACGCCGGTGCAGTAGGCGCGCTGGATGCCTGGTGTCAGCATGGTCGCCGGCGCGGTCTGCTCGATGCTCTGCGCCGCCGCAGCGATGAAGCGCCCCAGGTCCGGGCCGTCGACAGCCAGCACCAGGCCGGGATTGGTGCAGAACTGGCCGGCGCCCAGCGTGAGCGATGCCGCGAACGCGGTACCGATGGCCTCGGCGCGGTTGGCCAGCGCGTGCGGGAACAGCAGCACCGGGTTGATGCTGCTCATTTCCGCATAGACGGGAATGACCTCCGGGCGTGCGGCCGCCAGCGCCATCAGCGCCGTGCCGCCCGCGCGCGAGCCGGTGAAGCCGACCGCCTTGATGCGGTGATCGCTGACCAGGCCCTGCCCGACCTGCAGGCCGCTATCGAACAGCAGCGAGAAGGTGCCTTCGGGCAGCCCCAGGTCGCGCACGGCTTTCTGGATGGCGCGGCCGACCAGCTCCGAGGTGCCGGGATGCGCGGGGTGGGCCTTGGCGATCACCGGGCAACCGGCCGCCAGTGCCGAGGCGGTGTCGCCACCCGCCACGGAAAACGCCAGCGGGAAATTGCTGGCGCCAAACACCGCCACCGGCCCCAGCGCGACCTGGCGCATGCGCAGGTCCGCGCGCGGCAGTGGCTTGCGTTCGGGCAGGGCCGGGTCCACGCGCACGCCGAGGAAGTCTCCTTGCCGCACCAGGTCCGCGAACAGCCGCAGCTGGCCCACGGTGCGCCCGCGTTCGCCTTCGATGCGCGCGCGCGGCAGGCCGCTTTCGCTCGCGCAGCGGTCGACCAGCGCATCGCCCAGCTCAAGGATGTTGGCAGCGATCGCTTCGAGAAAGGCCGCGCGCTTGTCGAGACTGGTTTCGCGGTAGGCGTCGAAGGCCTGCTCGGCCAGCGCGCAGGCCTGGGCCAGCTGGGCAGCGCTGGCGCCGCCGAAGGCCGGCGCCAGCTTGGCGCCGGAGGCCGCGTCGATCGCAACGATTTCGCCGTCGGTGCCGCGCACCGACTGGCTGCCGATCAATAGTTCGCCTTGGATTTGCATGTCTATTCCTGTTGACTGAGGTCTGGCCCCGCCGGGGCCAGTGGTTCCGTTCCGGTCCGGCCTGGTGCGCCGCTGGCGCTCAACGGCCCCAGCGCAGCACCATCGGATCCAGCCGGCGCGCAATCTGCAGCAGGCCCGCGCGGGTCGCCGGGTGCATCGGCTGGAGCGGATGGCGCACCGCGTCCGAGGCGATCACCCCGCCCTCTTTCATCAGCACCTTGCTGGTTGCCAGCCAGCCCTGGCGGTTCTCGTAATTGATGAGTGGCAGCCATTGCTGGTAGTGGCGCGCGGCGCCCTCGGTGTCGCCGGCCTGGTAGGCATCGACGATCAGGCGGATGCCATCGGGGAAGCCCGCGCCCGTCATCGCGCCGGTGGCGCCGGCGTCGAGATCGGCCATCAGCGTGATGGCTTCCTCGCCGTCCCACGGGCCGACGATGGCAGCGCCGCCCAGTTCGATCAGCTCGCGCAGCTTGGCCGCGGCCTGCGGCACTTCGATCTTGAAATACGACACATTGGCGAGTTCCCTGGCCATGCGCGCGAGGAAGGGCGCGGACAGCGTGGTGCCGCTGACCGGAGCGTCCTGGATCATGATCGGGATCTCGATGGCGTCGGACACCGTGGCGAAGAACTCGTAGATGGCGCGTTCGGGCATGCGGATGGTGGCGCCGTGATACGGCGGCATCACCATCACCATGGCGGCGCCCGCATCCTGCGCGGCACGGCTGCGTTCGGCGCAGATGCGCGAGCTGAAGTGCGTGGTGGTGACGATCACCGGCACGCGGCCCTCCACGTGGTCGAGCACCGCCGTCATCAGCGTGTTGCGCTCGTCGTCGGTCAGCACGAACTGCTCCGAGAAGTTGGCCAGGATGCAGATGCCGTTGGAGCCGGCATCGATCATGAAATCGATGCAACGGCGCTGGCCGTCCAGGTCAAGGCCGCCCTGCTCGTCGAAGATGGTCGGCGCTACCGGGAATACGCCGCGGTAGATGGCGGGCTTGATCATGTCTGTCTCCTTGTTGTGCGGGGGTCGCCGGCGGGGGGAATGCCGGCCGGTCGCTGCACGCAATATAAGAGCGTCCGGCACACCATGTATATTGAAACCTTTCCATCTGGTGATCGCTTTTACGACTCACCCCGCCGGCCAGACCGAACCCGACCCGGGCCCAGGCGGGGCGTCTTCCTTGAGGAGGCCCCGTTTGCGCCCGCCTGCGCACACCCATGAGAGCCACCCTCGACGTACTGATGTCGCGCCTGCGCATGAAACAGCTGCAACTGCTGATCGCGCTGGACGACCATAAATCGCTGCACCAGGCCGCATCGGCCATGGCCATGACGCAGTCGGCCGCCAGCAAGGCCCTGCAGGAGCTGGAAAACATGCTGGATGCACCGCTTTTCGAGCGGACCCACACCGGCATGCAGCCCAACCCGTTCGGCTATTGCGTGATCCGCTATGCGCGGCTGCTTGCCACCGACCTGACCGCGCTCTGCCAGGACATGGCGGAAATCCGTTCCGGCACGGCGGGGCGGCTTGCCGTCGGGGTCATCATGGGCGCGGTGACCGGCGTCCTGGTGCCGGCGCTGGCGACCTTGCAGGCAGACCAGCCCAACCTGTCGATCGAAATCGTGGAGGACACCAGCCTGCGCATGCTGAGCCTGCTGGACGATGGCCGGCTGGACCTGGTCATCGGCCGCGCGCTGGTGAGCGACCAGCCCGCCCGGTATCACTACGAGCCGCTGGACGACGAGCCGATGTCGGTGGTGGTCGGCCATGCCCATGCGGCCCCGCGCGCCAGCGAACTCGCCTTTGCGGATCTGGCCGCCTACCGCTGGATTGTCTATCCGTCCCAGATGCCGATGCATGCCCTGCTCCTGCGCGAGCTGGACCTTGCCGGCATTGGCATGCCGCCCAATGCCATCACCACCGCCTCCACGCTGGTCACCGTGGCCTTGCTCCAGGGCAGCGCCAGGCTGGTGTCGCTGCTCCCGACCAGCGTGGCGCAGCCATATGCGCGCCAGAAGATGCTGCGGATCCTGCCGGTGAAGATGCAGTCCCGGCACGAAACCTTCGGCATCGTCACGCGGCGCGGCGGCACGCTCTCGGCGGCTGCCAGGCGGTTGATCGTGGCGCTGCGCGCCGGCAAGCCCGGGGCGGCCGGGCCGGGCCAAGGTGAGCCGACGTATTCCTCCAGGTAATCGCCCATTAATAAAACATCAGTAGTGGCGAATCACTGACGGCCCTATAGTGGCCTCACCGGCACCGAGACCGGCAGACAACAGGACGGAGACAAGCATGAACAAATGGATCGCCGGCACCTTTGCCGGCCTGGCGACGCTTGCCGCCGCGACAGCGGCCGGCGCCTATGCACAGGACTCCCGGCCCGTGCGGCTGATGGTCGGCGCGGCGCCGGGCGGCGGCACCGACGTCATGGCCCGCATCGTCTCCGAAAAACTGGCCGCCATCATCAGGCAGCCCGTGGTGGTCGACAACCGGCCCGGCGCCTCCAACACCATCGCCGCGGACATCACCGCCAAGGCCGCGCCCGACGGCAACACGCTGCTGATGGGCGTGGTGACCTCGCAGGCTATCGCGCCGCACCTGCTCAAGCTGCAGTTCAATCCGCTCAAGGATCTGGTGCCGGTGGCCATGGTGTCGTCCGTGCCCAATGTGCTGGTGGTCAACAACCAGGTGCCGGCGCGCGACGTCAGGTCGCTGGTGGCGGCGATCCAGGCCAGCCCGGACAAGTACCGCTACAGCTCCTCCGGCGTCGGCAGTACCCAGCACCTCGCCGGCGCCGCCTTCGCGCGGCAGATCAACGGCAAGTTGCTGCACGTGCCGTACAAGAGCAGCAGCAGCGCGCTGGTGGACCTGATGGGCGGCCAGGTCGACATGAGTTTCGAGACCATGCCCTCCGTCATCAACCACATCAAGGCCGGCAAGCTGCGCGCCCTGGCGGTGACGGCCGAGCAGCGCTCGGCGCTGTTGCCGGGCGTGCCCACGCTGGCCGAAGCCGGTGTGCCGAACATCCAGATGAATGCCTGGTACGGCATCTATGCGCCGGCCGGCACCCCGCCCGCCACCTTGCAGAAGCTGGGCGCGGCACTGGCCACCATACTCAAGGATCCCGACACCGTCCGGCGCCTCAACGATGTCGGGGCCCAGCCCGGCACGCTGGATGCGGCGCAGTTCGATGCATTCTCGCGTGCCGAGTACGCGCGCTACGGCAAGCTGATTTCCGAACTCGGTGTCAAGCTCGACTAAACCCTCTTGCATCTTCCTGCATCCATACGACATGACTCCACGCCCAAGAATCGCCATGGTGCTCGGCGACCCCGCCGGCATCGGCCCCGAGCTGATCGCGAAGCTGCTTGCCGACCCCGCCGCCAGGCAGGCCGACATCCTGTTGATTGCCGACCGCGATGAATGGCGCCACGGCATGCAGGTAGCCGGCATCAATCCCGATGTGCGCGAAACCGATGCGCCCGCCTTTGCTGGCAACGATGCCGACGGCGCCCCGCGCCTTTACCACTGGCAGCCCGAAGGCAAGCCGGCCTACCCGCGTGGCGCCGCCAGCGCCGAGGGCGGCCGCTACAGCCTCGGCACGCTGGCTATCGCGCTGGCACTGGCGCAGTCCGGCCAGGCCGACGCGATCCTGTTCGGGCCGCTCAACAAGAGCTCGCTGCATGCCGCGGGCATGGGCCACAACGATGAATTGCACTGGTTCGCGGAGAAGCTCGGCTACCACGGCGCCTTCTGCGAGTTCAATGTGCTCGACGGGCTGTGGACATCGCGCGTGACATCGCACGTGGCCCTCAAGGATGTGCCCGCGATGATCACCCGCGACAGCGTGGGCGCCGCCATCGGCCTGATCGACAAGGCCTTGCGCGACGCCGGCATTGCGCGGCCGCGCATCGGCGTCTGCGGCCTCAATCCGCATAACGGCGACAACGGCGCCTTTGGCCGCGAGGAGATCGATTTCATCGCCCCGGCCATCGCCGCCGCGCAGGCCAGCGGCATGGCGGTGGACGGCCCCTTCCCGGCCGACACCATCTTCCTCAAGGTGCAAGGCGGCGCGGCCGAGCGGCAGTTCGACGCCATCGTCACCATGTATCACGACCAGGGCCAGATCGGCATCAAGCTGATGGGCTTCTCGCGCGGCGTCACCGTGCAGGGCGGCCTGCCGGTGCCGATCACCACGCCGGCCCACGGCACCGCCTTCGATATCACGCAGCAGGGCCGCGCGAACCTGGGCGCCACGCTGCAGGCATTCCACCTGGCCTGCCAGATGGGGGCGCAGCGCCGTGCCGCTGGCTAGGCGCGGCGGGCACGCTCCTTAGCGGGCGGGCGCCGCGCCGGCGCCGCATCGACGCAAGACATGACAAAGACGGCCCTCGATCCGGCCGGGGATGCGTGCGCGTGTACCTGTCAGGAGCGGACCCCGCGCATCCGGATCCGCGGCCGGAGCCTGAACCTGAAGCCTGAACCTGAACCTGAACCCGAACCCATCAGCACCAAAGAAGGAGCCACATCATGAAGATCACCAATGTCCGCGCCCGCGTCTTCGAATGGAAGGGCAAGACCGTGCCGCCGCAGGCGCACTTCTGCACCAATGCCACCGACATCCTGTTCGAGCGCGGCGATGCGATGGGCTCGTTCCGCTTCCACGGCTGGCTGGTGGTGGAGGTGGAGACCGATACCGGACTGGTTGGCATCGGCAACTGCGCACTCGCGCCGCGCGTGGCCAAGCAGATCGTGGACCAGTACCTGGCGCCCATCGTGATTGGCCAGGATCCGTTCGACAACGAATACCTGTGGCAGAAGATGTACCGGCGCACGCACGCGTGGGGCCGCAAGGGTATCGGCATGGCGGCGATCTCGGCGGTGGACATCGCGCTGTGGGACCTGATGGGCAAGGCGGTCGGCAAGCCTGTGTTCAAGCTGCTGGGCGGGCGCACCAAGGAAGCCATCTGGTGCTACGCCTCCAAGCTCTACAACAACGATGACCGCGACGCCTTCCTCGGCGAGGCGCAGCGCTACCTGGACCAGGGCTTCACGGCCATGAAGATGCGCTTCGGCTACGGCCCCAAGGATGGCGCCGCCGGCATGCAGAAGAACCTGGAGCAAGTGCGCCTGCTGCGCGAACTGGTGGGCGACAAGGTTGACATCATGCTGGAGTGCTACATGGGCTGGACGCTCGAGTACGCGCGCCGCATGCTGCCGCGCCTGGCCGAGTTCAACCCGCGCTGGCTGGAGGAGCCGGTCATCGCCGACGACATCGAAGGCTACGCCGAGCTGAAGAAAATGAGCCCCTTCCCCATCTCCGGCGGCGAGCACGAGTTCACCTCGTACGGCTTCAAGGACCTGCTGGAACGCCGCGCGGTGGACGTGATCCAGTACGACACCAACCGCGTGGGCGGCATCACGGCGGCACAGAAAATCAACGCCATGGCCGAGGCGTGGTCGGTGCCGGTCATCCCGCATGCCGGGCAGATGCACAACTACCACCTGACCATGGCCTCGACCGCTTCGCCGATGGCGGAATTCTTCCCGGTGCACGACGTGGAAGTCGGCAACGAGCTGTTCTACTACATCTTCAAGGGCGAACCCGCTCCCGACAGGGGCTACCTGCAGCTCGACGACAACCTGCCGGGCCTGGGGCTGACGCTCAACGAGGCCGGCTTCGGCGAGTTCGAGATCATCGGGTAAGGCTCCGCCGCCACTCAGCAGATAGCGTGAGGCACGGCCGCTTGCTGCCTCACGCGATATACGAGACCTTGGGCAGCGGGAAGGTCTCCCGTACCAGTGCCGCGCGCCGGGTCACCTTGTCGCAGGACAGTTCCAGGTGCTCGCGCAACAGATCGGCCGCTTTCTGCGGCGCGCCGTCGGCAGCGGCCTGCAGCACGGCGATGTGCTCGGACATGAACGGGTCGGCGTCCGGCATCGGCATGGCTACGCCCAGCACGTGCTTGCTCAGCGTGAGAATGCAGCGCGTGCGCTGTAGGCTGCTCAGCAGTTCCTTGTTGGGGCACTGGGACAGTAGCTGCACGTGCAGGTCGTGCTCGAGCTTGTCCATGGCGGTGCGGTTGACCTGCGGGTAGACGCGCTGCACCTTGTTCAGCTCCGCGATCATGGCCTGGATCTCGGCATTGTCGGCATGCCCGATGGCCCCGCGCAGCGCGGCGGGCTCCACCAGCGAGCGCAGTTCGTAGAGATCGTGGATGCGCTGCGCGTCCAGCGGGGTGATGACCCAGCGCAGGCGTTCGTCCTTTTCCAGGATGCCCAGGCTTTCCAGGCGCAGCAGCACGTCGCGCACCACGGTCCGGCCGACGTTGAAATGGCGGGCCAGCTCCACTTCGTTGACGCGGTAGCGGCCAAACACCGAGAGGTGCACCAGGTCGCGCTCCACCTCGTCGTAGATCAGTTCCCAGCCCAGCGTCTTGCGCGCGACATCGGGCGCGCTCTCCACGCCCAGCATCGCCGGGTCCAGGGCGATGCGCCGGGGTGCCGTGCCGGCGGGCCCGGCCACGAAGCCGCGGCCTTCGAAACGACTGACCAGCCCGTCGGCCTCCAGCTCGCGCAGCGCCTGGCGCACCGGCGAGCGCGTGGAGCGCAGTATCTCCGCGAGGTGTCCTTCGAGCAACACGGTGCCTTGCGCCAGCGTCCCCTCCACGATGGCCTTGCGCAGCAGTTCGACCATGACGGCATAGATCGGCGCATGCCTAAACCCGTCCTCGGTGTCCTGCGTGGGCGCGAAGGGGGCGGCGCGTTTGTCTTGGCGCGTTGCCGTCGATGGACTCGGCACGTTGTCTCCGGTTCTGTAGCTGGTATGGATGGTTCGGCGCGCTCATGTCCGCAAGAACACCTGCATGAGCACCTGCAAGAACACCTGCATGAGCACTGCCTGTGCGCCAGGCATAAGTATCGGCTATCTGGCTGGCGCCCAGTATCAGGCTGCACACGGAGAGATGATACACGGGTAAGCCCGAATATTGACCATTGCCGGCAATCGTCATATATTGGGACCCATGCCGGATCGCCAACGCGGATCCGAACCCGCAAAGAACGAGAGACAGGGCGCCGGGCAAACCGGCGTCACCAACAAAAGAGCGCATCCCCGATGGACTACCAGTTCGATTTCAGCTTCCTGTCCGCCAACTGGCGCGACCTGCTCGACGGGGTCTGGCTGACCTTGCGCATGTCGGTCGCCACCATCGTGTTCGGCTTTGTGCTGGGGACGGCGCTGGCGGTGGTGCGCACCGAGGGCCCGGCCTGGGCGCGCCGCTGCGTGACGGCCTATGTGGATGTGATTCGCAATACGCCGCTGGTGATCCAGGCCTTCTGGCTGTTCTTCGGGCTGGCGGCGGTGCATGTGCGCGTGCCGGCCATGGTGGCGGCGGTCCTGGCGCTGGTGGTCAATGTGTCGGCCTACACCACGGAGATCGTGCGCGCGGGGATCGAGTCGGTACCGCGCGGGCAGCTGGAGGCGGCCTCGTGCCTGGGGCTATCGCGCTGGCAGATGATGCGCCTGGTGGTACTGCCGCAGGCGGTGGAGCGCATGTACCCGGCGCTGATCAGCCAGTTCGTGCTGATGATGCTGGCTACCTCGATCATGTCGCAGATCTCGGCCGAAGAGCTCACCGCGGCGGGCTATCGCATCCAGTCGGAGACCTTCCGCGGCTTCGAGATCTACATCGTCATCGCGGTGGTGTACCTGGCGCTGTCGTGGCTGCTGCGGCTGTCGATGGCCGGCGTGGGCGCCGTGGCCTTCACGCGCCGCCGGCGCCTGAAGACACCGCTCTGATCCTCCCCTTCCCCCTTCCCTCTTCCTTCTTCCCCTTCTACTTTCGACGCGGAGCCAAGCATCATGTCCAGCCTTTCCCTGGATCAAGTCTTGTTCATCCTGCGCGGCGCGGGCTGGACCTTGCTGCTGTCCGCCATGGGCTTTTTCGGTGGCGCGCTGGTCGGCCTGCCGCTGGCTCTCGCGCGCAGCCGCGGCGGGCGCGTGCTGCGCACCGTGACGGGTGCCTTCGTGCAGCTCGTGCAGGGCGTGCCGCTGCCGGTGATCATGTTCGTGGTGTACTTCGGCATCAGCGTGGGCGGCTTTGACCTGCCCGCGCTGGTGGCCGCCGGCATCGCCATGACGGCATATTCCAGCGCCTACCTGGCCGAGATCTGGAAGGGCTGCATCCAGGCCGTGCCACGCACCCAGTGGGAAGCCGCCGAGTGCCTGGCGCTCACGCCGCTGCAACGCGTGGTGTACGTGATCCTGCCGCAGGCCGCGCGCATCGCGGTGGCACCGACGGTGGGCTTCCTGGTGCAGATCGTGAAGAACTCTTCGTACGCGGTGGTGATCGGCTTCTTCGACCTGACCTACTCGGCACGGGTGGTGAACAACTCCACCTTCGAGCCCTTCGTGGTGTTCTCGATCGCGGCCGCCCTCTACTTCGCCATCTGCTATCCGCTGTCGTCGCTGTCGTACCGGCTGGAGCGCCGCTTCAAGCGGGTGTGAGCCTGCGAGGACCAAAGAAATCATGGAGACAAGCATGGAAGATATCGTCCGCTTCGACAAGGTGAGCAAATCCTTCGGGCAGGTGGAGATCCTCAAGGGCGTAAGTTTCTCGGTGCGCGCCGGGGAGGTGGTGGCGCTGATCGGCCGCAGCGGTTCGGGCAAGAGCACTGCCCTGCGCTGCATCAACGGGCTGGAGCGCGTGAGCGGTGGCGCGCTGCATGTATGCGGGCACGCCATGCACGACGGCGATGTGCCGCTGGGCGAGCTGCGCAAGGAAGTCGGCATCGTCTTCCAGAGCTACAACCTGTTCCCGCATCTCACCGTGGAAGAGAACGTCATGCTGGCGCCGCGCAAGGTCAAGGGCGTGGGCAAGAAAGAAGCGCGCGAACTGGCCATGCACGTGCTCAAGCAAGTGGGCATGGAAGAGCGCGCCAGCTACTACCCGGAGCAACTGTCCGGCGGACAGCAGCAGCGCGTGGCGATTGCCCGTTCGCTGGCGATGCAGCCGCGCCTGATGCTGTTCGACGAAGTCACCTCGGCGCTGGACCCTGAACTCACCGGCGAGGTGCTCAAGGTGATCGAGCGCCTGGCGCAAGACGGCATGACCATGGTGCTGGTCACGCACGAGATGGCCTTCGCACGGTCGGTGGCAGACCAGATCATGTTCATGCACCAGGGCATCGTCTGGGAAGGCGGCAGCGGCAAGCTGCTGGACCAGCCCGCCACGCCGGAACTCAAGCAGTTTGTCGGCAACGGCCTCTGATTCCCGCTTCGCAGAGCCCGAGCCTTTCAACGAAAACCACACGGAGACACCCCATGCACATCAACCGCCGCCTTCTCGGCTCGTTCGCCGCCCTGCTGCTCGCGGGCGCATCGGCCAGCGCCTGGTCCGATACGCTCGACACCATCAAGCAACGCAAGAAGATCCTGGTTGCCGTGGATATCGGCGCCCCGCCCTACGGCATGCTCGACAGCCAGGCCAAGCAAAGCGGCTCGGACGTGGACACGGCCCGCCTGCTGGCCAAGGACCTCGGCGTGGAACTGGAGATCGTGCCCGTGACCGGCCCCAACCGCGTGCCCTACCTGCTGACCAAGAAGGCCGACGTGGTGCTGGCCTCGTTCTCGGTAACGGACGAGCGCAAGAAGGTCATCGACTTCTCCGAACCCTACGGCGTGGTGCCGGTGGTGGTGGGCGGCCCGGCGCAAGCCAAGCTGAAATCGTTCCCCGAGCTGTCCGGCAAGACCATCGCGGTCACGCGCGGCACCACGGCCGACCAGGAACTGACCCGCGGCGCCAAGGAAATCAGCGGCGTGAACATCGTGCGCTACGAAGACGACGCCACCACCAACACCGCGGTATCCACCGGCCAGCAGGACTACCTTGCCGCGGCCATCAGCGTGATTCCGGTGGTCAAGAAGAGCAACCCCACGCGCGACCTGGAAATCAAGTTCGTGATGAAGGCCTATCCGTATGCCATCGGCGTGCGCAAGGGCGACACCGCGCTCAAGGGCTGGCTCGACACCTGGGTCAAGACCAACCTGAAGAACGGCAAGATCAACACGATCTACAAGCAGTATTTCGGCATCGCGCTGCCTGAAGAGATGCTCAAGTAAGAGACGCAACCACGGCGCAGGTCACCCTGGCGCGCAATCCAACCGCGAGTAGCCATTCCATGAGCACAGACACCCTTGCAGCAGCCCCCGCCGAAGTTCCGCGCACGTCGCGCACCATCCGGCTGCATGCCGATGACGATGTCGTCATCGCGCGTGACCAGATGGTCGCCGGCACCACGGTCGCGGAAGAAGGCGTGACCGTGATCGGCCTGATCCCGCCCGGCCACAAGATCGCCACGCGCGCCATCGCGAGCGGCGAGGCCGTGCGCCGCTACGGCCAGATCATCGGCTTTGCGAGCCAGGACATCCGCGCCGGCCAGCACGTGCACACGCATAACCTGGCGATGGGCGATTTCACGCGGGACTATGCCTACAGCGCCGAGGCCCGCACGGTGCAGGCCGAAGCGGTTCCCGCCACCTTCGACGGCATCGTGCGCGCCGACGGCAGCGTGGCCACGCGCAACTACATCGGCATCCTGACCTCGGTGAATTGCTCGGCCACCGTGGCACGCGCCATCGCGGATCGCTTCCGGCGCGATATCCATGCGGAGGCGCTGGCGGACTATCCCAATGTGGATGGCGTGGTCGCGCTCACGCATGGCGTGGGCTGCGCCGTGGATCCGCAGGGCGAAGGGCTGGCGGTATTGCAGCGCACGCTCGGCGGCTATGCCTGCCACCCGAACTTTGCCAGCGTACTGGTGATCGGCCTGGGCTGCGAGACCAACCAGATCTCCGCGCTGCTGGCCACGCAGGGACTCACCCACAGCGCGCGCCTGCAGACCTTCACCATCCAGGACACCGGCGGCACCACCAAGACCATTGCCCACGGGATCGAACTGATCAAGGCGATGCTGCCCGCGGCCAATGCCGTGGAACGCCAGCCGGTACCCGCGAGCCATCTGGTGGTGGGGCTGCAGTGCGGCGGCTCGGATGGCTACTCCGGCATCTCGGCCAATCCGGTGCTGGGCGCGGCGGTGGACCTGCTGGTGCGTCACGGCGGCACCGCCATCCTGTCGGAGACGCCGGAGATCTATGGCGCCGAGCACCTGTTGACGCGGCGCGCGCAAACGCCGGAGATCGGCCAGAAGCTGGTGGCGCGCATCCGCTGGTGGGAAGCCTATTGCGAGCGCCACGGCGCCAGCATGGACAACAACCCTTCCGCCGGCAACAAGGCGGGCGGCCTGACCACCGTGCTGGAAAAGTCGCTGGGCGGCATCGCCAAGGGCGGCTCCACCAATCTCGCCGAAGTGTACGAGTACGCGCAACCGGTGCGGGCACGCGGGCTGGTCTTCATGGACACGCCCGGCTACGACCCCATCTCCGCCACCGGGCAGGTGGCCGGCGGCGCCAACCTGATCTGCTTCACCACCGGCCGCGGCTCGGCCTACGGCTGCGCGCCCTCGCCGTCGGTGAAGCTCGCCACCAACACCGCCCTGTGGCAACGCCAGTCCGACGACATGGACCTCAACTGCGGCGCGGTACTGGACGGCAGCGCCACCATTGCCGGGCTGGGCGCGGAGCTGTTCCGGCTGATGCTGGATACCGCTTCGGGCAAACGCTCGCGCAGCGAGCTGCATGGGTACGGGCAGAACGAGTTCGTACCCTGGCAGCTGGGTGCGATTACCTGAGGGGCGACCCCCGGGGCGATCACCTGAGCCGGGCCAGCGCGCCACCGGGCACCGACCCCCGGCTCGGCGCCACTCCAGCACCAGCGCCACCTCGAACGCCCCGCCGGGATGCTTCCACGGCGCCGAACGGCGCCTTGTTCTGGCTAGGCAGTCTGCCCTGAGTCCTGGCCGGCGCCCTGCTCCCGCAGCCGCATCTTGAGCACCTTGCCGGTTGGATTGCGCGGCAACGCCCCCACCACGCGCAGTTCACGCGGCAGCTTGTACCGCGCCAGCCGGGGTTCGGCAAAGTCTTGTAGCGCTTCGAGCGTCAGGCTGAGCCCGGGCTTGAGCGCCACCACGGCCACCACATGCTCGCCCCAGCGCGGGTCGGGCGCGCCGATCACAGCGACTTCGGCGATGGCCGGGTGTTCGTACAGCACGCTTTCCACTTCGGCCGGGTAGACATTCTCGCCGCCGCTGATGACCATGTCCTTGAGGCGGTCGCAGATGTAGTAGAAGCCTTCCTCATCTGCGTAGCCGATGTCGCCGGTGCGGAACCAGCCGCCGTCGTAGAAGGCGCCGGCGGTGGCGTCGGGGCGGTTCCAGTAGCCTTTCATGATGTTGCCGCCGCGCGCGCAGACTTCGCCGCGCTGGTGAGGCTGCGTGACGGACCTGCCGTCGAAGTCGCGGATGCAGACTTCGGTGAGGATGGCCGGGGTGCCGCACGAGCCCAGCTTGTCGCGCGCGCGCTCGGGCGCGAGAAAGGTGGTGGCGGCAGCGGTCTCGGTCAGGCCGTAGCCCTGGTTGACGGGGATGCCGCGCGCGGAGAACAGGCGCAGCAGGGGCTCGGGCATGGGGGCGCCGCCTACCGAAATACTGCGCAGGCTGGAGAGATCGGCCCGCTCGAAGTCCGGGTGCTGGCTGACGAACAGCAGCATGGCAGGCACCGCGAAGCTGAGCGTCACGCGGTGCTCGGCCACGGCCTGCATCACGCTGCCGGGGTCGAAGCTGCGTTGCAGGACCAGGTGGCCGCCGGCCATCAGGATCGGCAAGGTCACGCAGCACATGCCGCCGACATGGAACAACGGGGCGAAGTTGAGCGCGACATCGGTGCTGGCGATGTCGCTCATCATCATGACGTTGAGGTTGTTGGACCAGAAGTTGCCGTGCGTGAGCATGGCGCCCTTGGGGTGGCCGGTGGTGCCGGATGTGTACATGATGGCGGCCACGTCGTCCGGGTGGGTGGCGGCCAGCGGGGGCGCCGCGGCGGCCCGCGCCATGAGGGCGTCCAGCCCTTCCCAGCCGGGTGCCGGGCCGCGCCGCAGGTAGCGCTGGCATTCCAGCCTGGGGCGGATTTCGTCGATCAGGCCGGCATAATCTTCGTCGGCGAACAGGGTGTGGACACCGGCATCGTTGAGGATGAAGGCCAGTTCCGGCCCGGTGAGCCGGAAATTGAGCGGCACGAAGATGGCGCCGAGCCAGCCGCAGGCGAACTGCGTGACCAGGAACAGCGGATCGTTCAGCCCCAGGTAGCCCACGCGCTGGCCCGGGCGCACGCCGCCGGCGGCCAGTACGGCGGCCATCTGCCCGGCCTTGATCACCAGCTCGCCATAGCTCCAGGTCTGGCCGGCGCCGGTGAGCGCGGGCCGCTGCGGCCCGCGGGCGGCGCGGCGGCACAGCCATTGGGCCATGCCCAGGGCCAGCAGGCCGGCGCTGTCGCCGGCCGCCGAGGATGGTTTTACCGACATGGCTTGTCCCGCTACGGCGTTTCCCATACGCGATTCCCCTGTCTCACAAGTTGCCGGCTGGCGCCGGTGTCATCATTTGCCCGTCCAGACCGGCTTGCGCTTCTCGTTGAAGGCAGCCAGCCCCTCGCGCGCGTCTTCGGTCATCGCCAGCAGCGCGATCTGGCTTTCGGTGTAGGCAATGCCTTCGCTAAAGCTCATCGACGCCATGGCCTGCATGGCGTACTTGCCGCGCCGGATGGCGGTGGGCGACTTGTCTGCCACGCGCGCCACCAGCCAGTCGGTGCGGGCGTCCAGCTCGGCGGACGCGGCGAGATGGTTGACCAGGCCGGCAGCCTTGGCCTCGGCGGCGGTGAACGGCTCGCCGCTGATACACCATTCGCGCACCAGGCGCGGCGGCGCCAGTGCCTGGAGCAGGCTGAGCACCTGCATGGGAAACACGCCGACCTTGACTTCGGGCAGGCCGAACAGCGCGTTGTCGGCCGCCACCGCCATGTCGGTCATGCACAGCAGGCCGATGCCGCCGGCCATGCAGGTGCCATTGATGCGGGCGATGCTGGGCAGCGTGGCTTGCTGGGCTTCGCGCAACATGTCGGCGTAGTCCAGGTTGGGTTGCGACAGGTCGAATGCAAAGCCCTTGCCGGGCTGCAGGTCGGCGCCGGCGCAGAAGGCCTTGTCGCCGGCGCCGGTCAGCACGATGGCGCGCACCGACGGGTCGGCATGCGCGGCGCGGTAGCCGGCGCGGATGCCGGCGATCACGTCCTTGTTGAGGGCGTTGCGCTTGTCGGGGCGGTTGATGGTGATCCAGAAGGCGGCGCCGCGTTTCTCGTGGACGACGGCCGGGTTGTCTGCTTCGCTCATGTAAGGGTTCCTGGTGATGGCGGCGTTCAGGCGGCCCGGGCCTGGACCTGGGCCTCGAACTCGATTTCGGCAATCACGCGCATGGCGGCGGCCTGGTCGCCTATCTGCACGTGCACGGCGCCGACGCGGCCGGCGGCCGGGGCGACGTGGATGTGCTCCATCTTCATGGCTTCCAGCGTGACCATGGGCTGGCCGGCTTCGACGCGGTCGCCGGTGGCCACCATGACATTGACCACGCGGCCGTTCATGGAAGCACGCAGCTTGCCGTCGCCGGCGGCATCGCCGGCACGTTCGGCCGCGGCGCGGGTGTGGTCTTCCACCCGCAGCGGCTGGCCCTGGTACTGCAGCAGCAAGGTGTTGCCGTCGCGGTGGCAGACCGCGCTTTCTACCAGGCCGTCGCAACTGAAACGCACGGTGTGCTCGCCGAGGGCGATGGTTTCGAAGGCAAAGCGGGCTTGGCCCAAGGCGACTTCGAAGCGGTTGCCGCCCCGGAACGCCAGGCTGGCCTGGTACTCCGTGCCTGCCACGCGGTAGCGCAGGCCGATGGGCAGCGCCGGGGCCAGGCTGGCCGACGGCACACCGCTTGCGCGGCCGGGCGCGGTCTCGTACAGCAGCAGCGCCGCCAGCGCGGCTGCCCGCTCGTTCTGCGCGGCATCGGGGCGCAGCAGCGCATCCTGGTGCTGGCCGATAAAGGCGGTGGTGGCCTGGCCGGCGGCAAACGCCGGATGCGCCAGGCAGCGGCCCAGGAAGGCCTGGTTGGTGGTGACGCCCAGCGCCACCAGGTCTTCCAGCCCGCGCGCCAGCCGGCGGCGGGCTTCTTCGCGGTCCGCGCCGTGGCTGACCAGCTTGGCGATCATGGAGTCGTAGTACGGTGGAATGGCCGCGCCGCCGCACAGCGCATGCTCCACGCGCAGCGCGGGCGGGGGCTGCCACAGCGCCACGGTGCCGCTCTGGGGCATGAAGCCCTGCTGCGCGTCTTCGGCACACAGCCGTACCTCGATGGCGTGGCCGGTGAAACGCACGTCTTGCTGCGCCAGCGGCAGCGGCTCGCCGGCGGCGATGCGCAGTTGCAGCGCCACCAGGTCCAGCCCGGTGATGGCTTCCGTGACCGGATGCTCCACCTGCAGCCGCGTGTTCATCTCCATGAAGTAGTAGTTGCCATCGCGGTCGAGCAGGAATTCCAGCGTGCCGGCGCCTTCGTAGCCGATGGCCTTGACGGCGGCCACGGCGGTGGCGCCCATGCGCGCGCGCAGCTCCGGGCTCACGGCGGGCGACGGGGCCTCTTCGATCAGTTTCTGGTGGCGGCGCTGCACGGAGCAATCGCGCTCGCCCAGGTGGATGGCGTTGCCGTAGCGGTCGGCCAGGACCTGGATCTCGATATGGCGCGGTTCGATCACGGCGCGCTCGAGGATGACCTCGGGGTCGCCGAAGGCGCCTTGCGCTTCCGAGCGGGCGCTGCGCAGCAGCTCGGGGAAGGACCTGGCATCCGGCACCAGCCGCATGCCCCGCCCGCCGCCGCCGGCGGTGGCCTTGATCATGACGGGGAAGCCGATGCGCCCGGCTTCGGCGCACAGCCGCGCCTCGTCCTGGTCTTCGCCCTGGTAGCCGGGAATGCATGGCACGTCCGCCGCCATCATCAGCCGCTTGGCGCCGGCCTTGTTTCCCATGGCCACGATGGATTCGGCCGACGGGCCGATAAAGACCAGCCCGGCCTCGCGGCAGGCGCGCGCGAAGGCGGCGTTCTCGGCCAGGAAGCCGTAGCCGGGGTGCACGGCGTCGGCGCCGGTGCGTCGCGCGGCGTCGATGATGGCTTCGATGCGCAGGTAGGATTGCGCCGGCGCGGCCTCGCCGATGTGCACGGCCTGGTCGGCCTCGGCCACGTGGCGGGCGCCGGCGTCGGCGCTGGAGTAGACCGCCACCGTGCGGTAGCCGAGCGCGGCCGCGCTGCGCATCACGCGCAAGGCGATCTCGCCGCGGTTGGCGATCAGGATCTTGTGGAATGGCGTGGACTGCTTCATGTTGCCCCGGTGTGGAGGTTGTTCTGTTCGGTCTGCCCTGCCAGCGATCACTTCCCTTGCGGGAAGGTGCCCATGAACTTGCACAGGATCTGCAGCATGACTTCGTCCGCGCCGCCGCCGATGGAGGTCAGCCGCCCGTCCCGGAAAATCCGCGAGACCGGGCTTTCCAGCACATAGCCCATGCCGCCCCAGAACTGCAGGCTGCGGTCGGATACCTCGCGCACCAGACGGCCGGCCTTGAGCTTGGCCATGGTGGCCAGGCGCGTGGCATCCTCGCCGCGCACCATCATTGCCACGGCGCGCCAGCACAGCGCGTGCAATGCTTCCACCTCGGTCTGCAGCTCGGCCAGCGTGTAGTGCACCCACTGGTTGTCGAGGATCGAGCGGCCGAAGGCCTTGCGCTCGCGGGTGTATTCGATGGTGAGGTTGATGGCCTTCTGGCACACGCCGCAGGTGTTCAGCGCGCCCCAAAGGCGCTCCACCTGGAACTGCTCCATCTGGTAGGTGAAGCCCATGCCTTCCTCGCCGATGCGCCAGCGCTGCGGCACGCGCACGTCGTCGAAGTAGAGCTGCGCGGTGTCGGAGGAGTCCATGCCGATCTTGCGGATCTTCTTGGCCACCGACACGCCGCGCGTCTTCATGGGCACCACGATGAGGGTCTTGTTGCGGTGGGGCGCGCCTTCCGAGGTGTTGGCCAGCACGCAGCAGAAGTCTGCCTGGGTGCCGTTGGTGGTCCACATCTTGCCGCCGTTGATGATGTAGTCGCCGCCGTCGCGGCGGGCGGTGGTCTTGATGGAGGCCACGTCGGAGCCGCTGCCGACCTCGGACACGCCCAGGCAGGCCACGTACTCGCCGCTGATGGCGGGCGCGAGGAATTCGCGCCGCAGTTCCTCGTTGCCGTGGTGGGCCAGCGCGGGGGTGGCCATGTCGGTCTGCACGCCGATGGCCATCGGCACGCCGCCGCAGTTGATGTCGGCCAGGGTCTCGGCCAGCACGGCGCTGTAGGAATAGTCCAGGCCGGCACCGCCGTCGGCTTCCGGCTTGGACAAGCCGAGCAGGCCCAGCGCGCCCATCTTGCGGAAGACTTCATGCGCAGGGAAAGTCTCGGCCTCTTCCCAGGCGTCCACGTGCGGGTTGACCTGCTCGGCGATAAAGCGCTTGATGGTGGCGCGCAGCGCCTCGTGTTCGGGAGTCAGTTGCATATCGCTGGTCTCGCTGGTGTCGGTTGTTCCGGATTGATCTGCTGGCGCGCGGCTCAGGGGCGCGCCACGGCAAACTGCATCGGCTGCGGCGTGCGGGCGTCGCCCTCGCGGCAGATGGCCAGCACGTTGGCCAGCACGGCGCGCGTATTGCGTGGGTCGATCACGCCGTCGTCCAGCACGTGGGCGCTGGTGACGAACACGCTCATCTGGCGGTCGAAGCGTTCGACGATGCCTTTTTGCAGCGCTTCGAGCTGTGCTGTGTCTATCTCCCCGCCTTTGCGCTTCATGGCGGCCTCGGTGACGATGGCCATGGTGCGCGCGGCTTGCTCGCCGCCCATCACGGCGGTCTTGGCGTTGGGCCAGGAGAAACAGAAGCGCGGGTGGAAGCCGCGCCCGCACATGCCGTAGTTGCCGGCGCCGAAGGACGCACCGCAGTAGATGGTGATCTGCGGCACGGTGGCGTTGCTGACCGCCTGGATCATCTTGGAGCCGTGCTTGATGATGCCGTCTTCCTCGTAGCTGCGGCCCACAATGAAGCCGGTGGTGTTGTTCAGGTAGAGGATGGGCGTGCGCGACTGGCAGCAGGCCTGGATGAAGTGGGTCGCCTTGGTGGCGCCGGCCGGGTCGATGGGGCCGTTGTTGGTGATGATGCCGAGCGGCCAGCCCTCGATCCGCACGTGGCCGCACACGGTGGCGCCACCATAGTTCTCGCCGAACTCGAGGAAGTCGGAGTCATCGGCAATGCGCGCGATGACCTCTTTCATGTCCACGGGCCGCTTGTGGTCCATCGGCATCAGGCCCAGCAGTTCCTCGGCGTCGTAGCGCGGCGGCTTGAAGGCGCGCGCGGCGCTCTGTCCGTGCTGCCAGTCGATCTTGCCGAGGATCTCGCGGGCGATGCGCAGCGCGTCGCGGTCGTCCTCGGCCAGGTAGTCGCCCAGGCCGGACACGGTGGTGTGCATGACCGCGCCGCCCAGTTCTTCCTCGGTGGCCACCTCGCCGGTGGCCGCCATCAGCAACGGCGGGCCGGCCAGGAAGGCGCGCGAGCGGCCGCGCACCATGATGATGTAGTCCGACAGGCCGGTCTGGTAGGCGCCGCCCGCCGTGGACGAGCCGTGCGTCACAGTGACCACCGGCAGCCCGGCCGCGGACAGGCGCGCCAGGTTGCGGAACAGGTTGCCGCCGCGGATGAAGTCTTCGACCTTGTAGGTCATCAGGTTGGCACCGGCGCTTTCCACCAGTTGCACGTAGGGCAGCTTGTTTTCCAGCGCGATTTCCTGCACGCGCAGTTGCTTGTCCAGCCCCTTGGGCTGCAAGGCGCCGGCGTTGATGCCCGAGTCCGAAGCGCTGATCACGCAGCGGATGCCCGAGACAAAGCCGATGCCGGCGATCAGCCCGCCGCCCGGCACGCTCTTGTCGAGGTCCGGATTATCCAGGCCGAGACCGGCCAGCGAGCATAGTTCGATGAACGGCGCGCCCGGGTCGAGCAGCAGCGCCAGCCGCTCGCGCGGCAGCAGCTGGCCGCGCTTCTCGAAGCGCTCGCGCGAAGCGGCGGAGGTGTCGGCGGCACGGCGCTCGAAGGCACGGATGCGTTCCAGCAGCGCCAGCATGCCGCTGCGGTTGGCCTGGAATGCTTCGCTGCCGCCTGAAATTCTGGATTCGATATGGGCCATGGACTTGTGAAATTGACTGTCCGGGGCTGGTGCGCGCCGGCTTGAAACCATGGTAGGGGCGGCGCTGGCCGGGGTCTTGCGAGAACTGGCTGTGCTGAGCGCGCCGCGGGCGCGTGCTCAGTCCGCCCGCAATGTGACCCGGCACTTGGGCAGCAAGGCGCCGGGCGCGTAGGACAGCTTGGTCTGGCGGAAGTTGTCCAGCCCCATGTCCTGCTCGAAGTTCAGCCACGCCACCGGCCGCGCGAAGGCCGCGCAGAAGTGGTGGAACATGTACTGGTAGATGCCCTTGTAAGCACCGAGCCCCTTGGCGAAGCGCATGGCGAACACGGCCGGACGGATTTCCTGCGCCAGCACGAAGCCGACCGGCAGGCCATCCACTTCGTAGAGGAAACCTTCCAGCCCGAGCACGCCGGCATGGCGCAGGGCTTCCAGGCATGGCGTGTCGTCGGCCTCGCCTTCGGCCTTGTGCCTGGCCTGCATCCAGCGCCGGTGGACGGACATGGCCTGCTCGGCCAGCCCCGCGTGATACGGGCGCGCGGTGACCGCGTGCGCGGCCAGCAACTGCTTCATCAGGTTGCGCTTCTTGGCCAGCGTGGTGCCGCGGTAGGCGGTGAAATTCGCTGCCGGGTAGAGATAGTCGGCGTCGGCGCGCTCGTCCGTCCAGCGGAACACGGCCGGATCGAGCCGTGCCACCTGCGCCGTGGATAGCGGATAGAAGCAATCGTGCCCGCGCAGCAGCGCGCGCAGCACGGCGTGCGGTGTGCCTTCGAGCGCAAACAGCGGCAGGACATGACGCACGCCGTCATAGGTCACGCCGCTGATATGCGGGTAGTCGCCCGCCACGAAGCGGTAGTCGTGCGCCTGCCGGAACAGGTAGAGATTGGCGAAGGCATGCTCGGACAGGCAGGTCTCGCCGGGATCGACGCTGAGCGCGCGCAGGGCCGCGTCGATGCCGGCGCCCTGCCCGATGGCCAGCGGCGCCCCGGCCGGCGTGGCCAGCGCTACGGCGGGGCCGTTCACCCGGCCTGCGCCGCGCGCACCACGCGCGTGCCGGCGGCCGGGCCGTTGGCCGGCGGGCCGGCGAAGCACTGGGCCTGGGCCAGCCACATCTGCGCCGGGCCGGGGCTGTAGGCCAGCGTGGTGTCGTCCAGGTGGCGCCGCTGCGTGACCAGCAGGCAGAAATCCTCGGCGCTGCCGCGCACGAAGTTGTCCGGCTGCGGCTCGTTCCAGGTCCAGGTGGCGCCGTCCGGCGAGGTCAGCGCGACGTAAGGCGCCGGCCCCGGCACCGGCTCGCCACGGTTGACGAAGGTCCAGCCGTAGGTGGTGGCGCCGATATGCGCGATATGGCGCAACCGCCCGCTGGGCTGGCGTATGCGGCCCACGGTATCCCACACATCCTGTCCGTGGGCCCAGGTTTCCATCAGCCGCGCCGTGGCGAAGCTGCGCGCGCTCATCGGCGGGCCGTACCAGGGCAGGCGCGCCTTGGGGTCGAGGGCGGCCAGCGTGCCGACCAGCTGTTCGTAGACCGGTTGCCAATACGCCAGCAGCGCCGGGCCGTCCAGGTGACCGTACTGCTCGCGCGCCACCGCGCTGATATGGCCACCGGCGGCCATCAGGGCATTGAGCACTTCGGCGCCGCGCAGGAAGGCTGCTGGGTCGGTGGCGGACTGCAGCGCGGTCTGGTCGAAATAGCACAGGTGGGCGATCTCGTCCCAGGCGCTCCAGCCGTAGAAGGCGCCGGGCTGGCGCCACTGCGCCGGGGTCAGGGTGGCGGCCAGGGCATGCAGCTCGCGGTATTCGGCGAGCAGGTCCTCGCAGGTGTCTTTCATGGGCAGGTCTGGTCTGGTTGGGGTCGGTCGCGTGTGGGCTGCGCAGGCTGCGCGGAGGCGGCAATCGCTTCGATTCTGTGCCCCCGGCGCGCCGGCAGTCTTGCGCTAAGTGGTCGCGGCGGCGGTGGCGCTTTACCCCGCCCGCCGCATATATGCACAAGCTAATTCATTATTTCCCAAAATACAGCCCCGCACTTATATTCGAAGGTTTTCGCCGGCCGGCGCCGAGCCGCCGCGGCCTCTCCCATCTTCGCCGTCGGAGCATTGCCTTGAGTCACGTCCTTACGCTGGGCGACACCCTTTCCTGGCCCGCGCGCTACCTGCCGCGCAAGACCGCGCTGATCGCCGGCACGGGCGACAGCCGCCGCGCCTGGACCTATGCGGAACTGGACGCCGAGGTCAACCGCCACGCCCACGCGCTGCTGTCCATCGGCATCGGCCACGGCGACGTGGTGGCGGCCTTCCTCTACAACACGCCGGCCTTCGTCTTCACCATGCTGGCGGCGGCCCGGGTGGGCGCGATCTTCAATCCCGTCAACTACCGGCTGGCGGCGCAGGAACTGGCCTTCATCCTGGAAGATGGCAAGGCGCGTGCCCTGCTGTTCGAGGCCGAAGGCGCGGCCGTGGCGCAGAAGGCGGCCGAACTGACGCCGGGCACCGCGCACTGGATCTATGCGGACCCCGATGCCGCGCCGGCCTTCGCCACGCACCGGCTGGACTCGCTGGCCGCCGCGCAGCCGGCCCATGCGCCGGGCATCGCGGTGGACGAGAACGATCCCTGCATCCTGATGTACACCAGCGGCACCACGGGCCGCCCCAAGGGCGTGCTGCACACCCACCGCAGCAAGCTGGCGCACAACGCGATGATGCACCAGGTGATGACGCTCTCACGCGAGGACGTAGGCTTGTCGGTCGCGCCGCTCAACCACACGGCCGAGCTGCACACCAGCTTCCTGCCGCGCCTGCACCTGGGCGCCACGCAGGTGCTGCTGCGGCGCTTCGACGCCGGCGAAGCGTGGGAGCTGGTGGAGCGGGAAAAGGTCACGCACTTCTTCGCCGCGCCGACCATGATCACCATGATGCTGCACCACCCCGACATCGGCACCCGCGATGTGTCCTCGCTGCGGCTGGTCGAGTACGGCGGCGCATCGATGGCGCCCCACCTGATCCGCGAATGGGACCGCACTGTGGGCGCCGGGCTGGTGCAGGTCTACGGCACCACCGAGATGGGGCCGTGCATGTCGGTGCTCTACCCGCATGAACAGCTCAGCCACGCCGGCTCGGCCGGCCTGCCGTCGCTCAACCACGACCTGGTGGTGGCGGCCCTGCGCGACGACGGCGCGCCCACCGATCCGTCCCAGCCGTGCGCACCCGGCGAAGTCGGCGAGATCCTGGTGCGCGGCCCCTGCATGATGGCCGGCTACCTGAACCGCCCCGACGCCAACGCGCGCGCCCTCGCCCACGGCTGGTACCACACCGGCGACCTGGGCAGCCTGGACGAAGACGGCTACCTGTGGGTGCGCGACCGGATCGACTACATGATCAACTCGGGCGCCGAGAACGTGTATCCGCGCGAAGTCGAGGATGCGCTGATCGAGCACCCCGCCGTGCTGGAAGTCGCCGTGATCGGCGAGCCCGACGAGACCTGGGGCCACATTGTCACGGCCCACGTGGTGGCCAAGCCGGGCGCCGAACTCAGCGCCGGCGTGCTTGACGACTTCCTGGTGCACGGCGACCGCCTGGCCGCCTACAAGCGTCCGCGCCGCTACTACCTGGTGGAGGCGCTGCCCAAGACGACGAGCGGCAAGATTCAGAAGCACTTGTTGCGCAAAGAGAGGTCGGCGTCACAATGACAGGCGCGACGACACCACGGAAACTGTTTCCATGACAGGATCCGACAGAAACCAAACCACGACTGCTGTCGGCCACAAACTCATCGCCTAGCGAAAATCGGAAAGGGAGACCCGATTTATCGATCGTTTTTGGCGCTTGCGATAAGAAGGCCTAACAAAATGACTTCCTGAGGTGACGCCAACAAATGATACAACAGGCGATTTTCAGGAAGGCTTCGTGAATGGTGGCGAGGCGCTCGGAGCGCACCCTCAATCTCTTCCCCTCCAGAAGTTCGTGCGCAAAAAATTAAGAATATTTAAATTAAAAAATATTTAGTGCATTACCCATTGATATACCTGAAAAATACACATTTGATTCTTCATTTTTTTGAACAAAAAAAATGCCCCTCAGAATCGAGGCTACATCGTAACCGGACAACATCAAAGACCCGTCCAATACCGCTCGGAATAAATCAATAAGGTCCATTTCAAACAGTTCTATGTCCGGCTCAAAAATTGAGGCGGATGTTGCCATGGCGTCATCGACAATTGCAACGAAGCTATATCCCACATTAGTGTGAGTGGACGGATTAACGATCATTTTTCCGGTTGAAAGTGGTGGCGCCAAGGGAAAGAGGCCAGTCTCCTCTCGTAACTCCCGGACTGCCGCGGCATCCGGGGTTTCGCCCTTGTCAATTAGTCCACCTGGAAGTCCGATCAAGACATCCCCATACCCGTGTCGATATTCACGAATGAGCAATACTCGCCCTTTCTTTGTGAGTGGCATAATATTTACCCAGTCTGCGCCACTTATTACATAGTACGGGTCAATTATCGATCCATCATGACGCTGACATCGATGTTGCGATAGATGCAACCACTGATCTCTAACCAACTCTTTTTTTTCAAGAATGCGCCACTTATTTATCATCCTTACCTCCGATTAAGTTATTAATTAAATCGCCATAAAGCCCCATCATTCCAGCAAATTTAATTCCGTAAATTCTGGCGTTACAATATTTTTAACCCACCCATCGATCTGGTTTTTTGAATTACGAATTTCTCAACCCGTAATTTTTCTACTGCTTTT
>NZ_JBFTNF010000036.1:0-68705 GCF_056397345.1 Cupriavidus sp. 05N38 | reverse complement strand
GCGCCAGCGCGCCGGCCGCGGGCGGCGGCGCCCCGGCAGCTCCGGCCGGCCAGGCGCCGCGCCAGCCGCAGTAAGGACACCGAAGCATGAACCCCTCACGCCTCTTCATCGAGCGGCCGGTCGCCACCGCGCTGCTGATGCTCGCCATCCTGCTGTCGGGGCTGGTCGCCTTCAAGCTGCTGCCGCTGTCGGCGCTGCCCGAGGTGGACTACCCGACCATCCAGGTCACCACGCTCTACCCGGGCGCCAGCCCGGACGTGATGACCTCCTCGGTCACGGCGCCGCTGGAGCGCCAGTTCGGCCAGATGCCGGGCCTCAAGCAGATGTCGTCGTCGTCCTCGGGCGGCGCCTCGGTGATCACGCTGCAGTTCGAGCTGACGCTGTCGCTGGACGTGGCCGAGCAAGAGGTGCAGGCGGCCATCAACGCCGGCGGCAACCTGCTGCCGGCCGACCTGCCGATGCCGCCGGTCTACAGCAAGGTCAACCCGGCCGACGCGCCGATCATGACCCTGGCCATGACCTCGGACACCATGCCGCTGCCCAAGCTGCAGGACATGGTGGACACGCGCGTGGCGCAGAAACTCTCGCAGCTCCAGGGCGTGGGCCTGGTCAGCATCAGCGGCGGGCAGCGCCCGGCCGTGCGCATCCAGGCCAACCCCACCGCGCTGGCCGCGCTCGGCATGTCGATCGACGACCTGCGCACCGCCATCGGCAGCGCCAACGTCAACGGCGCCAAGGGCAGCTTCGACGGCCCCGCGCGCGCCTCCACCATCGACGCCAACGACCAGCTCAAGTCCGCCGACGAATACCGCCAGATCATCGTCGGCTACCAGAACGGCGCGCCGATCCGCATCACCGACGTGGCCAATATCGTCGACGGCCCGGAGAACAGCCGCCTGGCGGCCTGGGCCAACGACAAGCCGGCCATCGTGCTGAACATCCAGCGCCAGCCCGGCGCCAACGTGATCGAGGTGGTGGACCGCATCAAGGCGCTGCTGCCGCAGCTGCAGAATTCRCTGCCGGCCTCGGTCAAGGTGCAGCAGCTCACCGACCGCACCACCACCATCCGCGCCTCGGTGCGCGACGTGGAGTTCGAACTGCTGCTGGCGGTGGCGCTGGTGGTGATGGTGATCTTCGTGTTCCTGCGCAACGTGCCGGCCACCATCATCCCGGGCGTGGCGGTGCCGCTGTCGCTGGTGGGTACCTTCGGCGTGATGTACCTGGCGGGCTTCTCGATCAACAACCTCACGCTGATGGCGCTGACCATCGCCACGGGCTTCGTGGTCGACGATGCGATCGTGATGATCGAGAACATCATGCGCTACATCGAGGACGGCGACTCACCCATGGAGGCCGCGCTCAAAGGCTCCAAGCAGATCGGCTTCACCATCATCTCGCTGACCTTCTCGCTGGTGGCCGTGCTGATCCCGCTGCTGTTCATGGGCGACGTGGTGGGGCGGCTGTTCCGCGAGTTCGCCATCACGCTGGCGGTGTCGATCCTGATCTCGGCGGTGGTGTCGCTGACGCTCACGCCGATGATGTGCGCGCGCCTGCTGCGCCATGTGCCGGAAGAGAAGCTGTCGCGCTTTCACCGTTCCACCGGCCGCTTCTTCGACAACGTGATCGCGCGCTACGGCCGCGCGCTGGAGTGGGTGCTGGACCGCCAGACGGCCACGCTGCTGGTGGCGGTCGGCACGCTGGTGCTCACCGTGCTGCTCTACCTGGTGGTGCCCAAGGGCTTCTTCCCCGTGCAGGACACCGGCGTGATCCAGGGCATCACCGAAGCCTCTCAGACCACCTCCTTCCCCGCCATGCAGCTCAAGCAGCAGGCGGTGGCCAAGGTGGTGCTGGAAGACCCGGCGGTGGAAAGCCTGTCCTCGTTCGTCGGCGTGGACGGCACCAACACCACGCTCAACGCCGGACGCCTGCTGATCAACCTCAAGCCCAAGGACGAGCGCAGCGATTCCATCGAGGACGTCACGCGCCGCCTGCAGGCCGCGGTCGACAAGCTCGGCGGCGTCTCGCTCTATACCCAGCCGGTCCAGGACCTGACCATCGAGGACCGCGTCTCGCGCACCCAGTACCAGTTCACCGTGCAGGACCCGGACCCGGCCACGCTGGCCACCTGGGTGCCGCGCCTGGTCGAGCGGCTCAAGCAGGAGCCCGAGCTGCGCGACGTGGCGAGCGACCAGCAGAACAACGGCCTGCGCGCCTACGTGGATATCGACCGCGACGCCGCGGCGCGCTTCGGCATCACCACGGCGGTGATCGACAGCGCGCTCTACAGCGCCTTCGGCCAGCGCCTGGTGTCGACCATCTTTACCCAGGCCAGCCAGTACCGCGTGGTGCTGGAGGCCATGCCCGAGTTCCGCACCGACCCGCAATCGCTGGCCGAGCTGCGCCTGCCGTCGTCGTCCGGCGGCCAGGTGCCGCTGGGCGCCTTCGCGCGCATCAGCGAACGCACCGGCGCGCTGGTGGTCAACCACCAGGGGCAGTTCCCCGCGGCCACCATCTCGTTCAACCTCGCGCACGGCGAGTCGCTGGGCGCGGCGGTCGACAAGATCACCAAGGTCGAGAAGGAAATCGGCCTGCCGATCTCCATGCAGACCGACTTCCAGGGGGCGGCGCTGGCGTTCCGCGCGTCGCTGTCCAACACGCTCTGGCTGATCCTGGCGGCGGTCATCACGATGTACATCGTGCTGGGCGTGCTGTATGAAAGCACCATCCACCCGGTGACCATCCTCTCCACCCTGCCATCGGCCGGCGTGGGCGCGCTGCTGGCGCTGCTGGTGTCCGGGCAGGACCTGGGCATCATCGCCATCATCGGCATCATCCTGCTGATCGGTATCGTCAAGAAGAACGCCATCATGATGATCGACTTCGCGCTCGAGGCCGAGCGCGAAGGCGGCATGGCGCCGCGCGAGGCGATCTTCCAGGCCTGCCTGCTGCGCTTCCGCCCGATCCTGATGACCACCATGGCGGCCCTGCTGGCGGCGTTGCCGCTGATGCTCGGCAGCGGTATCGGCTCCGAGCTGCGCCGCCCGCTGGGCGTCACCATGGTGGGCGGCCTGCTGGTCAGCCAGGTGCTGACGCTGTTCACCACGCCGGTGATCTACCTGGCCTTCGACCGCCTGGCCTGCCGCCTCAAGGACTGGCGCCAGCGCCGCTTCGGCGACCCCGACACCGGCGCGCCCGCCGGGGAGCCGAGGCCGTGATGAATCTCTCGGCCACCTTCATCCACCGCCCGGTCGCCACCGCGCTGCTGACCATCGGCATCCTGCTCGCGGGGCTGGCGGCGCTGCGGCTGCTGCCGGTGTCGCCGCTGCCGCAGGTGGACTTCCCCACCATCTCGGTGTCGGCGTCGCTGCCCGGCGCGAGCCCCGAGACCATGGCCGCCACGGTGGCCACGCCGCTGGAGCGCGCGCTCGGCGCCATCGCCGGCGTGACGGAGATCACCTCCAGCAGCTCGCTGGGCTCGACCCGCATCACGCTGCAGTTCGAACTCTCGCGCGACATCGACGGCGCCGCGCGCGACGTGCAGGCCGCCATCAACGCCTCGCGCGCCACGCTGCCCACCAGCCTGCCGAGCAACCCCACCTACCGCAAGGTCAACCCGGCCGACGCGCCGATCATGATCATCGCGCTCACGTCGCCGACCATGACGCGCGGGCAGCTCTACGACGCGGCCTCCACGATCCTCTCGCAGAAGCTGTCGCAGATCGAGGGCGTGGGGCAGGTGACCATCGGCGGCTCGTCGCTGCCCGCGGTGCGCGTGGAGCTCAACCCGACCGCGCTCAACAAGTACGGCGTCTCGCTCGAGGACGTGCGCAACACCATCAGCGCGACCAACGCCAACCGCCCGCTGGGCTCGCTCGAGAACAGCACCACCAACTGGCAGGTCTACGCCAACGACCAGGCCATGAAGGCGGCGGACTACATGCCGCTGATCATCCGCTACGCCACGCCGGGCACCTATTCCTCGGCCTCGGCCGGCGCGCTCATCGCCAGCACCGCCAACGCCACCGCCGGCGGTGGTGTCAGCACCAAGACCGTCAACGGCGTGACCACCACCACGCTGACCACCAGCAGCGGCACCACCACCATCTCGTCCGGCGCCACCGGCGGCAATACCAGCAGCGGCGGGCCCAACTCGTTCGCGGTGCCGGTCCGCCTGTCCGACGTGGCACGCGTGACCGACTCCGTGCAGGACATCCGCAACGCCGGCTCGGCCAACGGCCAGCCCTCGGTGCTGCTGGTGCTCAACCGCTCGCCCGGCGCCAACATCATCGAGACCGTCGACCGCGTCAACGAGATGCTGCCCTCGCTGCAGATGATGATCCCGTCGGCCATCAAGATGGAAGTGATGATGGACCGCACGCCCACCATCCGCGGCTCGCTGCGCGAGGTGGAGCGCACCCTGATGATCTCGGTGGCGCTGGTGATCATGGTGGTGTTCCTGTTCCTGCGCAATGTGCGCGCCACGCTGATCCCAAGCGTAGCCGTGCCGGTGTCGCTGATCGGCACGTTCTCGGTGATGTACCTGGCAGGCTTCTCTCTGAACAACCTGTCGCTGATGGCGCTCACCATTGCCACCGGCTTCGTGGTGGACGACGCCATCGTGGTGCTGGAGAACATCTCCCGCCACATCGAGGAAGGCATGAAGCCGCTCGAGGCCGCGCTGAGGGGCTCGCGCGAGGTGGGCTTYACSGTGCTGTCGATGAGCCTGTCGCTGATCGCCGTGTTCATCCCGCTGCTGATGATGGGCGGCATCGTCGGCCGCCTGTTCCAGGAATTCGCCGTCACCCTGTCGGTGGCGATCCTGGTGTCGCTGGTGGTCTCGCTGACCGCCACGCCGATGATGTGCGCGCGCCTGCTCAAGCCGGTGCGCCCGGAACGGCAGGGCCGCTTCTACCGCGCCAGCGAGCGCGTGTTCACCTGGATGCACGACCGCTACGCGCGCACGCTGGCGGTGGCGCTGCGCCATGGCGCGCTGGTGTGGCTGGTGCTGCTGGCCACCATCGGCCTCAATGTCTGGCTCTACACGATCGTGCCCAAAGGCTTCTTTCCGCAGCAGGATACCGGGCGCCTGATCGGCTTTATCCGCGCCGACCAGGCCACCTCGTTCCAGGCCATGCGCATCAAGCTCGACAACTTCATCAAGATCGTCCAGTCCGATCCCGCAGTGGTCAATGTCACCGGCTTCACCGGCGGTTCGCAGCGCAATACCGGCCAGATGTTCGTCACGCTCAAGCCGATTTCCGAGCGCGAATCGGCCGACGCCATCGTGGCCCGCCTGCGCGGCAAGCTGGCCAAGGAGCCCGGCGCCAGCCTGTTCCTGACCTCGGTGCAGGACATCCGCATCGGCGGGCGCCAGAGCAGCTCGGCCTACCAGTTCACGCTGCAGTCCGACGATCTCGACGTGCTGCGCGAGTGGGAGCCCAAGGTGCGCGCGGCGCTGTCCAACCTCAAGGGCCTGGAGGACGTCGACACCGACACCAACGACAAGGGCCTGCAGACCACGGTGACCATCGACCGCGACACCGCCTCCAAGCTCGGCGTCACGGCGCAGCAGATCGATGCCGTGCTCAACGACGCCTTCGGCCAGCGCCTGGTGTCCACCATCTACAACCCCCTCAACCAGTACCGCGTGGTGATGGAGTTGAGCCCGGAGTACCTGCAGGGACCGCATGCGCTCCAGGATGTCTACGTGGTCACCGGCGGCGGCAGGCGGGTCCCGCTGTCGGCCTTCGCGCGCGTGGCGCCCACCAGCACGCCGCTGGGCGTGAACCACCAGGGCCAGTTCGCCGCGTCCACCATCTCCTTCAACCTGGCCGAGGGCGTCTCGCTGTCGCAGGCGACCGACGCGGTCAAGGCTGAGATGGCGCGCATCGGCGTGCCGGAGACGCTGCAGGCCAATTTCCAGGGCAGCGCCAAGGCCTTCCAGGATTCGCTCAAGAGCCAGCCGCTGCTGATCCTGGCCGCGCTGATCACCATCTACATCGTGCTCGGCATGCTGTACGAGAGCTATGTGCACCCGCTCACCATCCTGTCCACGCTGCCGTCGGCCGGGGTGGGCGCGCTGCTGGCGCTGCTGGCTTCGGGCACCGATTTCAGCATCATCGCGCTGATCGGCGTGATCCTGCTGATCGGCATCGTCAAGAAGAACGCCATCATGATGATCGACTTCGCCATCGATGCCGAGCGGCGCGCGGGCCTGTCGCCGCGCGAGGCCATCTACCAGGCCTGCCTGCTGCGCTTCCGGCCCATCCTGATGACCACCATGGCCGCCCTGCTGGGCGCCATCCCGCTGGCCATCGGCCGCGGCGACGGCGCCGAGCTGCGCGCGCCGCTGGGCATCTCCATCGTCGGCGGCCTGCTGGTCAGCCAGTTGCTGACGCTCTACACGACGCCCGTGGTCTACCTGACGCTGGACCGCTGGCGCCTCAAGGTAAAAGCCTGGCGCCAGCGCCGCGCTTCCGTGCCCCCGGCCACGGCCAGCCTCGAACCCTGAATGCGATCCATGAACACCCTCTTCCGCATCCCTGTCCCCTCCTTCCCGGCCAGCGCGCTGACGCTGGCCTGCGCGCTGCTGCTGGCCGGCTGCGCGGTGGGGCCCGATTACAAGCGCCCCGATGCGCCCGACACGCCGGCCTTCAAGGAAGCGCGCGCCGACAGCACGCAGTGGGGCCAGTGGAAACCCGCCGAGCCGCAGGACGCGAGCGAGCGCAGCAACTGGTGGTCGGTCTTCAACGACCCGCAGCTCGATGCGCTGATGTCGCAGGTGCAGATCTCCAACCAGAACATCAAGGCGGCCGAGGCGCAATACCGGCAGGCGCAGGCCGCGCTGCAATCCGCCCGCGCCGGCTACTTCCCCACCGTGGGAGCTGCCGCGGGACTGGACCGCACGCGCGGCAGCAACGGCCAGATCGGCAACGGCCAGAGCGCGACGCTGTCGGCCAGCTGGGAGATCGACCTGTGGGGCCGCGTGCGCCGCCAGGTGGAGAGCAGTGATGCCAGCGCGCAGGCCAGCCAGGCCGATCTCGCCTCGACCCTGCTGTCGACCCAGTCCACGCTGGCGCAGAGCTACTTCCTGCTGCGCATCGCCGACCAGCAGAAGGCCGCGCTGGACCGCACCGTGGCCGACTACGCCCGCTCGCTGCAACTCGTGCGCAACCAGTATGCGGCCGGCACCGCGCAACGCTCCGATGTGCTGCAGTCCGAGAGCCAGCTCAAGAGCGCGCAGGCACTGCAGATCGACATCCAGATCACGCGCGCGCAGCTGGAGCACGCCATCGCCATCCTGACCGGCAAGCCGCCCGCGGACCTGTCCGTCACGCCGACGGACTACGCCGTCAATGTGCCGCGCGTTCCCACCGTGGTGCCGTCGGCGCTGCTCGAGCGCCGCCCGGACATCGCCGCGGCCGAGCGCCGCATGGCTGCGGCCAATGCGCAGATCGGCGTGGCGCAGGCGGCTTATTACCCCACGCTGACGCTGTCGGCCACCGGCGGCCTGTCCGCCAGTACGCTGGCACACTGGCTGTCGCTGCCGGACCGGATCTGGTCGATCGGCCCGGCGCTGGCCGGCACGCTGTTCGACGGCGGCCTGCGCAGCGCGGCCAAGGCGCAGGCGGTGGCCGCCTACGACCAGACCGTGGCCAATTACCGCCAGACCGTGCTCAGCGCCTTCCAGGAAGTGGAAGACAGCCTGGCCGCCGCGCGCCTGCTCGAGCAGGAGGCCGTGGTGCAGAACGATGCGCTGCGTACCGCGCGCGACGCGCTGGCGCTGGTCAACAACCGCTACCGCGCCGGCACCGCCAGCCTGCTCGACGTGCTGACCGCGCAGACCACGGCCTACACGGCGGAGCGTACCGCCCTGACCATCGCGGGCCGCCAGTACACCACCAGCGCGGTGCTGATCAAGGCGCTGGGCGGCGGCTGGCATATCGTGCCGGACAGCGCGCAAGTTCCGGCGCCCGCCTCGCAGCCCGCCTCGCAGCCCGCCTCGCCGCTCAACGCGCCCGACCTGCCCAGGCCGCCGGCACCGGGCAATATGCCGCCGCCGGCCGGCACGCAGGGCGCGCTGCCGGCGGCCGTGTCGGCGAAGCGGTAGGCACCCGCCGCCCTAGGCTGCGGGAAAGCACACCCGCGCCAGCAGTCCCTTGCCTGCCGCACCATCGAGCAGCACCAGCGATGCACCGTGCGCGGCGGCAATGTCGCGCACGATGGTGAGCCCGAGGCCCGATCCGCCCGGCGCGGCTTCGCCGGCCCGCGCCGGCTTGCCGCGGTAGAACGGCTCCAGCACCGCGGTGCGCTCCGCCGGCGCGATGCCGGGGCCGTCATCCTCCACCTCGAGCACCACCGCATCGCCGTCGCGATAGACGCGCGCGGTCACCACGCCGCCGGCCGGCGTGTAGCGCAGCGCGTTCTCGACGAGGTTGGTAGCCAGTTCGTGCAGCAGCTCGGTGCCGCTTACCGGCTGCGCGCACTCGCCCTCGAAACCCAGGTCGATGCGGCGCGCGCGCGCCGCCGGCATGAGTTCCAGGCAGACCTCGCACAGCAACGCCGCCAGGTCCAGCGGGCGCGGCGCTTCGGCGCCGCCGTGCGCGGCGCGCGCCATCGACAGCAGCCGGTCGGCCAGCGCGGCCATGCGCGCGGTGCTGTCGGCCAGGCCCTGGGCGATGCGGCGCTGCTCGGCGGGGTCGTGCTCGCGTGCGGCCAGCTGCGCCTGCGTGTGCAGCACCGCCAGCGGCGTGCGCAACTGGTGCGCGGCGTCGGCGACAAAGCGGCGCTGCGCAGCCAGCATCTGCTCCAGCCGTGCCATGTAGCCGTTCATCGCCTGCACCAGCGGCGCGGTCTCGCGCGGCGCGCTGTCCAGCGGGAGCGGCGTGGTGGCACCGGGCTGGCGCCGCGCCACTTCGGCGCGCAGCGCATCGAGCGGCGCCAGCGCGCGCCGCGTGAACAGCCAGATCACCAGCACCACGGCCAGCACCAGCATGGCCTGGCCCCACAGCACGTCGAACAGGATGTTGCGGGTGAGCGCCTGGCGCGAATCGAGAGTCTCGCCCACCTCGATCAGCGCCATGCCCCCGTGCGTGCCGCTGGCGTCCATCACCGGCTGGCGCAGCGCGGCGATGCGGATCGGCTGCCCGCGGTAGGTGCGGTCATAGAAGCTCACCAGCGCCGGATAGAGCTTGGTGCGCGGCTGGCTGGAATCGAACGGCGGCAGGTCGTCGTAGCCTGAGACGAATTCGCCGCGCACGCCGCTCACGCGATAGAACATGGTGGCGTTCATGCCCACCTCGAAGGTGTCCAGCGAGATATAGGGCGCATCCACGCGCACGCCCTCCGGCGTGAGCGTGATGCGCTCGGAGATATTGCGCGCCGACGCCAGCAGGGTGCGGTCGTAGGCCAGGTCGGCCGAGGCCAGGGCGTTCGAGTAAGCCACCACGCCGTACACGGCCTGCAGCAGCAGCATCGGCGGGATCAGCCACCAGAGCAGGCGCGCGCGCAGGCTGGCGGGACGCGCCCGGCGCCTGCCCGGCTCAGCCACCGCCGGGCTCCAGCACGTAGCCAAGCCCGCGCAAGGTGACGATGGCGGCGCCCGAACCCTCGAGCTTGCGCCGCAGCCGGTGCACGTAGACCTCGATCACGTCGGGCTGGGTCTCGTCGGCCAGCGTGAAGATGCTGGCGTAGATGCGGTCCTTGCTCACCGTCTTGCCCGGCGGGGTCATCAGGATCTCCAGCACCGCGTGCTCGCGCGGCGTCAGCGCCAGCGGCACGCCGCCCACCTGGAAATGCCGCGCCACGGTATCGAAGCCGAGCCCGCCGCACATCACCAGCGGCGCCTCGGTCTGCCGCGCGCGCCGCAGCAGCGCCTTGACGCGCGCCTCGAACTCGGCGAGGTCGAAAGGCTTGGCCATGTAGTCGTCGGCGCCCAGGTCCAGGCCCTTGACACGATCACCCACCTCGCCGCGCGCGGTCAGGATCATGACCGGCACGCGGCAGCCGCGCTTGCGCAGGCGTGCCAGCAGGTCCAGCCCGTCGCGGTCGGGCAGGGTGAGGTCCAGCAGGACCAGTGCGTAGTCGATGCCGCCCGCCCCGGCCGCGCCGGCGTGCGTGCTGAACAGCAGCGATTCGGCGCTGGCCGCGTCGGCGGCGCGCTCCACGGTGAAATGCATGGCGCGCAGCGCCTGCGTCACCCAGGTGGCCAGTTCGTCATGGTCCTCGACCAGTAGCACTCTCACGGAAATCCCTCCTCCTGCCTGATCTTGTTGTCATGCGGACCCGCTGGCCTTCGGGCTCGCGCGCCGCTAACATGCCTGAATTTTGCACCTTCTGCCAGCACCGTCCGGTTCTGGCGGGAGGATTCCGCCCGGCATCCGCCACACGGAGGGCGGCCGCACCCGAGGAGACCCGATGAAGCCCTTCCCGGCAGCCTTGCACCTGGCGCGCGCCGCGCTGGCGCTTGCCGCTTCCTGCGCGTTCGGGGCGAGCGCCGCCGCGCCGGAGTGCATCGTGCCCGCCAAGCCCGGCGGCGGCTTCGACCTGACCTGCAAGCTGGCGCAGCGCGCGCTGCTGGAGGCCGGCATGACCGGGCAGCCGATGCGCCTGGCCTACATGCCGGGCGGCATCGGCGCGGTAGCCTATAACAGCGTGGTGGCCCAGCGCCCCGCCGAGCCGGACACCATCGTCGCCTTTTCTAGCGGCTCGCTGCTGGCGCTGGCCGAAGGCAAGTTCGGCAAGTATGGCGCAGCGGACGTGCGCTGGGTCGGCGCGCTGGCCACCGACTACGGCGTGGTCGCGGTACGCGCCGATTCGCCCTACAAGACCTTGAAGGATCTGGTGGCGGCGCTCAGGTCGGATCCGGACCAGGTCCTGTTCGGCGCCGGCGGCACCATCGGCAACCAGGACTGGATGAAGGCCGCGCTGCTGGCGCGCCAGGCCGGGGTGGGCTACAAGCGCATGCGCTTCGTGGGCTTCGAGGGCGGCGGCGAGGCCTTTACGGCGCTGCGGGCCGGCCAGGTGCAGGCCGTCTCCGGCGATGCATCCGAAGCAACAATGCAGCTGGCCATGTGCGACATCCGCATCCTCGCGGTACTGGCGGAGCGGCGCCTGCCCGGCACGCTGGCCGCCGTGCCCACCGCGCGCGAGCAAGGCTACGACATCGACTGGCCGGTCGTGCGCGGCTTCTACATGGGGCCGAAGGTGGCGCAGGCCGACTACGCACGCTGGGCGGCGCGCTTCGAGCGCCTGCAGGCCAGCCCGGCCTTTGCCCGCCTGCGCGCCGAGCAAGGCCTCTATCCCGCCGACATGGATGCCGCCGCGCTCGATGCCTACGTCAAGCGCACCGTGCAGCGCTACGGCACGCTGGCCAAGGAGTTCGGCCTGGTGCGCTAGCGGCGCGGTACGCTCATGGCGCGGCGCCTGGGGCTTGCGCGGCATGGGCGGCACGGGCGGCATCGCCGGCGGGACGCGGCAGCGGCTGCTTGCTCACGCGTTCCTTGAGCCAGGTGGCGGCCTTGCCGAGCGGCCGCTGCTTGTGCCACACCAGTTCCATCGCCACCGGCCAGTCCTGGTCGTCGAATTCCAGCACCGGGGACACCAGTTGCGCCGCCGCCGGCGAATTGGCCGCCACGTGCCACGGCACGAAGGCCCAGCCAAGGCGCCGCTTGACCAGTTCTACGATCACCCACTGGCTTTCCACCCACCACACCTCGGCCGCCACGCGCAGGCGCTTTTTCTCCTCGCTGTCGCTGCTGCGCACGGCCACCATGAGCTGGCGGTAGCGCTTGAGCTCCTCCCAGCCCACGCGCTGGTCGGCCAGCGGATGATCCGGCGCGCAGATGATCTGCATCGGCACCCAGCCCAGCGCGCGAAAGCCCAGCTCGGGCGGCAGCACTTCCTGGCGCCACATCAGGCCGAGGTCCGCGCTGCCTTCCAGCACCAGGCGGCTGACATCCTCCATCAGCGGGAACAGCAGTTCCAGCTCGACCGCCGGGAAGCGCGTCGAGAACTCTTCGAGCATCACGCCCAGCGTCTCCTCCGGATACAGCTCGTCCACCGCCAGCACCAGACGGCTTTCCACACCCTCGCCCAGGCTCTTGGCCACCCCGCGGAAGTGCTCGCAGCGCTCCAGGATCACGCGCGCCTCGGCCAGCAGGCGCTCGCCGGCGGCGGTCAGCACGGGATAGCGCGCGCTGCGGTCGAACAGCTGGTTGCCGAGGTCGATCTCCAGATTGGAGACGGCCGCGCTGACCACCGACTGCGCCTTGCCGAGCCGGCGCGCGGCGGCCGAGAAAGAGCCGCATTCGGCGGCGGCGGCGAAGGCCTGCAACTGTTCGAGGGAAAGGCTCATGTGATGCTCCCGGCCGCCACCAGACCGGAGGGCGACAATCTATCTGTTAAAGCGATGGATACCAACTTTACCATCATCGTAATCCAGATAGAATGGCCTCCATCGTGTTGTCACACAGGAAGGATCATGCGTACGACAAAGGACCGGATTCGCCACACCATCGGCTTCGAAGTCATCGGCCTGTTTATCTTCGCGCCGCTCGCCAGCCTGGTGTTCGGCTTCGCCCTGCACCAGATGGGCGTCATCGCCGTGGTCGCCTCGGTCATCGCCGCCGGCTGGAACTATCTCTACAACCTGCTGTTCGACAAGGCCATGCTGCGGTTCACCGGACAGCTGCGCAAACCCGTGGCGGTGCGCGTGCTTCACGCGATCCTGTTCGAGGCAGGCCTGCTCGTGGTGTTCCTGCCGCTGGTGTCGTGGTACCTCGACATGAGCCTGTTCGACGCCTTCGTCATGGATATCGCCGTGGCGGCGTTCTATGTGGTCTATGCGTTTATCTACAACTGGGCCTACGACACCGTGTTCCCGGTCGGCAAGACCGCGGCAAGCCAAAAGCCGGCGGTGCTGGCGGAGCCGTGCAGCCGCTAAGGCCAGGCGCGGCACGACAAGAAAAACGGATGCCGGCGGCATCCGTTTTTTATTGTCCGGCACGCAGCCGGTATGCACCCGGCATGCAAGGCCGGGGAGGCTCAGTGGCGCTCCGGCGTCGCCACGTTACCCACCACGCCGCCCAGCGCGGCACCGCCGAGGGTCGCGGCCGGGCCGCCGATCAGCGCCGCGCCGGCTACGCCGCCGACGCCTGCACCGATTGCCGTATTGCGCTGCTTGGGGGTGATGTCGGCACAACCCGCCGCGCTCAGCAGGGTGGCCAGCACAAGTGTCAGGGTCAGGGTACGCATGGTGGGGCTCCTTTCTGGATTTGCGTGGGCGCCGGGCAAGGGAGCCGGGCGCGTCTCATGCACCAAGTATGGCGTCGCGCAAAGCACTTCGGGAGCGGGCCCAGGCCGAACCTCCTGTCGGACGATTCCCACAAGTGACCCGGCCGAGGATGGGGCGGGACGGCGTGCGCCCTGCTCTCACGGGTTATCCCCCATCGCCGCATGCTTGAAGCGCGCCGCCATTTAGTTATACTCCATAACAAATCTGCGGCTTGCCCTCCGCCGTGCACGGACACGCGGCAAGCCACGACAAAAGCGATGGAGACAACACCATGAAGATCGCGATAGCCGGCGGCGGCATCGGCGGCCTGACGCTGGCACTGCTGTGCCACCGCCACGGCATCGAGGCCGAGGTCTGGGAAGCCAGCGAGACCATGCGCCCGCTCGGCGTGGGCATCAACCTGCTGCCGCACGCGGTGCGCGAGCTGGCCGAGCTCGGCCTGCGCGACGCCATCGCGGAGCTCGCCGTACCGACTTCGTCGCTGTCCTACTACAACAAGCTCGGCCAGCGCATCTGGCACGAGCCGCGCGGCCTCGCCGCCGGCTACGAGCTGCCGCAGTTTTCCATCCATCGCGGCGAGTTCCAGATGCTGCTCTACCGTACCGCGATCGAGCGCCTGGGCGCGCATCGCGTGCATGCGGGCCACGCCTTCGAAACGGTGACCAGCACCGGCGCCGCCGCCGGCGAACCGGTCACCTTCACGCTGCGCCGCCGCAGCGACAACGCCGTGATCGCCGCGCAGGCCGATGTGCTGGTGGGCGCCGACGGCATCCATTCCGCGGTACGCCGCCATTTCTACCCGCACGGCGACGCGCCACGCTTCTCGCGCCGCACGCTGTGGCGCGCCGTGAGCGAGGCGCCACCGTATCTCGACGGCAGCGCGATGTTCATGGCCGGCCACCAGGACCAGAAGTTCGTGGCCTACCCGATCTCCGGGCCGCTGCGCCGCGAAGGCCGCTCGCTGGTCAACTGGATCGCCGAGCTGCGCGTGCCCGACCACGTCTCCGATACGCCACCGCGCAGCGACTGGAACAAGCAGGTGGACAAGTCCGTGTTCGCCGCCGCCTTTGCCGGCTGGCGCTGGGACTGGATCGACATTCCCGCGCTGATCGACGGCGCGCAGGCCATCTATGAATTTCCGATGGTGGACAAGGATCCGCTGCCGCGCTGGACCTTCGACCGCGTGACCTTGCTGGGCGATGCCGCGCACCCGATGTATCCGATCGGCTCCAACGGCAGCGCGCAGGCCATCCTCGATGCGCGCTACCTGACCGACTGCCTGCTGGCCAACGGCGCGCCGCACGACAAGTCCGGCGCCGGCTACGCGCTGCGCGAGTACGAGGCCGAACGGCTGCCGCGCACCGCCGCCATCGTGCTGCGCAACCGCCTCAACGGCCCCGAGCAGGTCATGCAGCTGGCCGAGCAGCGCGCGCCGCAAGGCTTCAGCGATATCGAGACGGTGATCCCGCGCGCGGAGCTCGAAGGCATCGCGCAGCGCTACAAGCAGCTGGCCGGCTTCGACCGCCAGTCGCTGCAGCTGCCGCCGCGCTAGCGCGTCCGCTCGCCGCCGGTCCGCCGGCATCGTCGTTCGTCAAATCATGCCCACCCGCGACCGGCCGTGAACAGCCGGCGCCATCGCCAGAGAAAATGAGAGAGGGAGACACCGTGCCGCGCCCCAGCTTTTGCCGCTTCGCCAATGCAACCGCGTTCCGCCGCCATAGCGTGGCGGCTGCAAGCCTTGCCGCCACCCTCGCCACCCTCGCCACGCTTGGCGCGGCGCCCGCGCTGGCCGAGGTGACCGTCGGCGTCAGCATTTCGTCGACCGGGCCGTCGGCGTCGCTTGGCATCCCGCAGAAGAACAGCATGCCCTTGCTGCCGGACGCCATCGGCGGCGAGAAGATCCGCTACGTGGTGCTGGACGACGCCTCCGACCCTACCCAGGCCACCAAGGTGGCGCGCCGCTTCGTCAGCGAGGACAAGGTCGACATCATCCTCGGCTCGTCCGCGGTGGCGCCGTCCATCGCCATCGCCGAGGTCGCCGACGAAAGCCAGACCGTGCAGCTGGCCTTCTCGCCGATCGAACTCAAGCCCGGACACGGCGAATGGACTTATCGCCTGGCGCAGCCCGTCAGGCTGATGGCCGAAGCCGTGGCGGATGCGGCGCATGCCAGGGGCGTCAAGACCGTCGCCTTCATCGGCTTTGCCGACGCCTACGGCGAAACCTGGCTCAAGGAATTCACCACGGCCGCCACCGCGCGCGGCATCCGCCTCGTCGCTACCGAGCGCTATGCCCGCTCGGACACCAGCGTCACGGCGCAGACGCTCAAGCTGATTGCCGCGCGCCCCGATGCCGTGCTGATCGCCGGCGCGGGCACCGGCGCGGCGCTGCCGCATACCGCGCTGCGCGAGCGCGGCTACACCGGGCCGGTCTATCACACGCATGGCGCGGCCACCAAGGACCTGATCCGCATCGGCGGCAAGGCCGTCAACGGCTCCATCCTGCCGGCCGGCCCGGTCATCGTCGCCGAGCAGCTGGCGGACAGCGCGGCGGTCAAGAAGCCGGGCCTCGACTATGTGGGCCGCTACGAAAAGCAGTTCGGGCCGGACAGCCGCACCCAGTTCGGCGCCCATCCCTACGATGCGGGCCTGGTGCTGCAGCGGATCGTGCCGGCGGCGCTCAAGCGGGCCAGGCCGGGCACGCCCGAGTTCCGCCGCGCGCTCAAGACGGCGCTGGAAAGCGAGCGCGATATCGTGGTCTCGCACGGCGTGCTGAACTACACGGCACAGGACCACTTCGGCTTCGACACGCGCGGGCGCGTCATGCTGACCACCGACAACGGCAACTGGAAGCTGCTGAAATGACGGCGCCCGCTGCTGCCGCCGGCGCGCTGGCGCTGCCGGCCCCCACGCTCGAACATGTCGCGGATTTCCGCTTCCGGCTGGCCCCGGCCACCGAGGTCGGCGTCAGCGCGCTCGGCAACCGCCGCGTGATCCCCATCCTCGACGGCGTCGTCACCGGGCCGCGCCTGCAAGGCCGCATCCTGCCCGGCGGCGCGGACTTCCAGCTGGTCCGCCATGATGGCGACAAAGGCGACAAAGGCGACAATGGCGACGCCGTCAGCGTGGCCGATATCGAAGCGCGCTATGTGCTGGAGACCGACGACGGCGCCCGCATCTACATCGTCAATGCCGGCGTGCGCAGCGGCCCCGCCGGGCTGATCGCGCGCCTGGCTGCCGGCGAGCTCATCGATCCTGGCCTGGTCTACTTCCGCACCGCGCCGCGCTTCGAAACGGCGGCGCCGGGCTACGGCTGGCTGATGCAGCACCTGTTCGTCGCCACCGGCGCACGCTACCCCGACCGGGTCGAAATGCGGTATTTTCGCGTGGTATGAGATGCCGGCCGCAATCCTGGACTTCCACACCGACGCAGCCCCATGAACACAGCCAAGGCGCGCCCGCGCCGCAGCCGCGAAGCCCTCGCCCCTGATCCCGCCAGCCCGGGTGGCGGCACCGATGCCGCCGCCGGCTTCGACCCGCACGTGGCCGACATCGACTACGGCGTGCTCGATAGACTGGTGGGCTACGCCATCCGCCGCGCGCAGATCCGCATCTACGAAGACTTCGTGCAGTCGCTGGCGCAGTGGAACATCACGCCGCCGCGCTTTTCCGCGCTGGTGATCATCGCGCGCAACCCCCATCTCAAGCTGACCGAGCTGGCACGCATACTCGGCATCGCGCGCTCCGGCGCGGTACTGCTGGTCGATGCGCTGGAAGACATGAAGCTGGTGGCGCGCCGCCCGGCCCCGCACGACCGCCGCGCCTACAGCCTGGTGCTGACCCCGGGCGGGCGTCGCACGCTGGAAGCCGCCACCGCGGCCGTGTGCGAGCACGATGCGCGCGTGGCGGCGGCCCTGAGCGCGGAGCAGCAAGACACGCTGCGTGCGCTGCTCGGCCAGCTGGCGCCGCCCGGTGGCGCCGCCGCCGCGCAAGCGGGCGGCCTCGCGGAAATCTGAAAACGGCGTCATCCGCGGCGCCATGTCCATGCGTTAACATGGGCACCATGCAGAAACGCCCCTCCCCACTTCTTCGCCGCCTGCTGCCGCTTTGCGCCGCGGCGCTGCTATTCGTCAACGGCCTGCCGGCCGCCACGGCAAAGACCGCCAAGGCCAAGGCCGCCCACGCTGCCGCCGCAACCACCAGGCACGCCGGCAGTGAAGCCGCCGAGCCCGCCGCCGCGCGCTCGGGCCTGCCGGCCGGCGTGATGGCCGCGCTCAAGCGCGCCCATATCCCCGCGGCATCCACCAGCTTCTATGTGATCAAGGTCGGGGCGCAGGCACCGCGCGCGAGCTGGAACGCGCAGGCGCCGATGAACCCCGCGTCGACCATGAAGCTGGTCACCACCTTCGCCGGGCTGCAGTTGCTGGGGCCCGCCTACCGCTGGCAGACTTCGCTCTACGCCGACAGCCAGCCCGGCGCCGACGGCACCGTCAACGGCAACGTCTACCTGCGCGGCCAGGGCGATCCCAAGCTGGTGCCCGAGGAGATGGCCAAGCTGGTCGCCTCGGCGCGCACCGCGGGCGCCACCACCATCAACGGCGACCTGGTGCTGGACCGCAGCTTCTTCGACGCGGCCATCGACAACGGCAACACCATCGACGGCGAAACCCAGCGCGCCTACAACGTCAGCCCCGATGCGCTGCTGTATGCGTTCAAGACGCTGTCCTTCACCCTCACCCCCGATGCCGCCAGCCAGACCGTGGCGGTTTCGGTCACGCCGGCGCTGGCCCAGCTCAAGCTCGACAACCGCCTCGCGCTGTCGCACGGCAAATGCGGCGACTGGCGCGCGCACGCCAACCCGATGGTCACGCCGCAGCCGGACGGTACCGTGCTGGCCTCCTTCGACGGCAGCTATGCAGCCGACTGCGGCGAGCACGTGGTCAATATCGCCACGCTCTCGCACAACGAGTTCGCCTGGGGCGGCTTTGTCGCCGAATGGCAGCTCGCGGGCGGCCGCTTCACCCACCAGCCCGCCCTACGCATGGGCCGCGCGCCGCGCGGGTCCTTCCTGCTGGCGCGCCACTACGGCCAGCCGCTGTCGGAGATCGTGCGCGACATCAACAAGTATTCGAACAACGTGATGGCGCGCCAGCTGTACCTGACCATCGGCGCCGAGATCGACCGCAGCGGTCCCGCCAGCACCGCGCGCTCGGCCAAGGTAGTGCAGCGCTGGCTGGGCCGGCAGGGCCTGGACATGCCAGGCCTGGTGCTGGACAACGGCTCGGGCCTGTCGCGCGAAGAGCGCATCAGCGCCTACGATATGTCGCGGCTGTTGCAGCAGGCGCTGGCCAGCGATGTGGGGCCGGTGCTGATCGATTCACTGCCGATCCTGGGCGTGGACGGCACCCTGCGCAACCGCCTCACCCGCGCGGGCGCTGCCGGCAATGCCTACATGAAGACCGGCACGCTGGCGGACGTGCGTGCGCTGGCGGGGTATGTGGATGCCTTGAATGGCGACCGGTATGTGGTGGTGAGCTATATCAATCATGCGAATGCTTCTGCCGGGCAGCAGGCGCACGATGCGTTGTTGCAGTGGGTCTATCAGGGAGCGCCCTGAGGTTTCGCGCTTCCGGGCTGAAGTCAAAGACAGCTTCAAGGCATCGCTGCCTTTGAAGCTGTCCTGGCTTTCAAGCCAGGCGGTGACGGTGAGGCTTGCGGCGCCGGGCGGAAAGTCAGCTCAAGTGCCCGGGATCAGTTGAACGCCGCGGCGGCCCGCTGCAACCGGTCCCTCACCCCATCCCACTCGTGCCCGGCCGGCAGGGCCTCAACCGCCAGCAGTCCGTACCCCTCCCGATCCAGCCTGCGCAACAGGCGGTACAGCTCGCGCGCAAAGGCCTCGGCATCCGCGGGCGCCGGCACCCAGGTACAGCGCGGATCGGTGGCAGCCTCGCGCCCCACCCAGGCCACTTTCGCACCGGCAGGCAGGTTCGCCAGTTGCGCGGGCAGGTCCGCCATCGACGACAACACCAGCGGCGTATGCGGTGCGTAATGCGCTTTCAGCGTCCCCGAGGCGCGCGGCGCGGCGGCGTCCGGCGGCAAGGGCGTCGCACCCAGGACGCCTGCCATCATCGCCGGCGTGATCGCGCCGGGGCGCAGCAATACCGGTCCGATGCCCTGCTCCAGCCGCGACAGGTCGACGATGGTGGATTCGATGCCGACTTCCACGCCGTCGCCTTCGAGCACGAAGACGCTGTCGCCGAATTCGTCGCGCACGTGCTGGGCCGTGGTCGGGCTGACCTGGCCGAACTTGTTGGCCGACGGTGCGGCGATGCCGCCGCGGCCGCGCTTGAAGCGCGACAGCAGCGCCTGCGCGACCGGATGCGAGGGGCAGCGCAGGCCGATGCTGTCCTGGCCGCCCGCCACCGCCGCGGGGATATGGGCGGCACGCTTGAGGATCAGCGTGAGCGGGCCGGGCCAGAACGCGTCGATCAGGTCCTGCGCGGCCGGCGGCACGTCGTCCACCCAGTAGCTGATGTCGCCGCCGTCCACCACGTGCACGATGATGGGATGGTTGGACGGGCGCCCCTTGGCGGCGAAGATGCGGGCGATGGCCTCGGGGTTCTCCGCGTCGGCGCCGAGGCCGTAGACGGTCTCGGTGGGAAAGGCGACCAGCTGGCCGGCTTCCAGCAGTTGGACCGCCTGGTCAAGTTCGGCGGGGGTAGGCATGCGCGACATCGATGGATCTCTGGGGCGGGGGTGAGGCGCGACGGCGGGCGCGCCGGGGGCCGGTCAGGGCTCGATATGGAGCGCCTTCAAGGCGGTGTCGAAGGCGCGCGCGGCATCGGCAGCCTCGCCSCCCACGCAGTTGACGTGGCCCATCTTGCGCGAGGGGCGGGCGTCGTTCTTGCCGTAGAGGTGGAGCTTGGCGCCTGCCTGGCCCAGCACTTCGTCCCAGGCCGGCGTACGCTCCAGGCCGAACTCGAACCAGGCGTCGCCGAGCAGGTTGAGCATCTTGCCGGCGGAGTGCTGGCGCGTGCTGCCCAGCGGCAGGCGTGCCATGGCGCGCACCTGCTGCTCGAACTGGCTGGTCTCGCACGCATCCATGGTGATGTGGCCGGAGTTGTGCGGGCGCGGCGCCATTTCGTTGGCGACCAGCGAGCCGTCCGTCAGCACGAAGAACTCGATGCACAGCACGCCCACATAGCCCATCTCGGTGGCGATGGTGGCGGCAGCGGCACGCGCGCGATCGGCGATCTCGTCGGAGACGCTGGTCGACGGCATGGTGGTGGCGAACAGGATGCCGTCGCGGTGCACGTTCTCGGCCAGCGGCCAGGTAGCGGTGCTGCCGTCGGCGGCGCGCGCGGCCAGCACGGAGACTTCGTAGGCCAGCGGCAGCATCTTCTCCAGCACGCAGGGCACGTGCTGCATGGCGCGCCACGCGGCACGCACGTCTTCGCGGGTCTTCACGCGGGCCTGGCCCTTGCCGTCGTAGCCCATGCGCGCGGTCTTGAGGATGCCGGGCAGCAGTTCCTCGGGCAGCTGGTCGACGTCGGCATCGTGCTGGATCACCCAGTGCGGCGCGGTGGGCACGCCGGTGCGCTCGGCGCACAACGCGAAGAACTTCTTCTCGCCGATGCGGTTCTGCGCGATCGACACGCAGTAGCCGCGCGGCGCGACGAAGGCACCGAGCTGCTCGAGCCGGTCCAGCGAGAGCGAGGGCACGTTCTCGAACTCGGTGGTCACCGCCGGGCACAGGCGAGCCATCTCGGCCAGCGCCGCCTCGTCGGTATAAGGCGCGCAGATGTGCTTCTCGGCGATGGTGCCGGCCGGGCTGTCCTGGTCCGGGTCGAGCACGCAGACCTTGTAGCCCATGGACTGCGCGGCCTGCGCGAACATGCGGCCGAGCTGGCCGCCGCCGAGCACGCCGAGCCAGGCGCCGGGCAGTACCGGCGCACCGGGATTGTCGAGGCCGAACTCGGCACGCGACTCGGGCGTGTGGGCTTCGACCAGGTAGGGATGGATGTCGGTAGGCATGGCGCTCTTTTGCGGTAAAACGGGGCTGGGCTGGCTCGGGCAGCGTGGACGTGCGGCGCTTACACCGGCAGCGTCATGGCGCGCGCGGCTTCGGTCTGCTTCGCGCGGAACGCTTCGAGCGCGGCGGCCAGCGCGTCGTCGGTGGTGGCCAGCGTGGCGATGGCGTGCAGCGCGGCATTGGCGGCACCGGCCTCGCCGATGGCGAAGGTGGCGACCGGCACGCCCTTGGGCATCTGCACGATCGACAGCAGCGAATCCTCGCCGCGCAGGTACTTGGAGGGCACCGGCACGCCGAACACCGGCACGATGGTCTTGGCGGCGATCATGCCTGGCAGGTGCGCGGCGCCACCGGCGCCGGCGATGATGGCACGCAGGCCGCGCGCGCGCGCGGTGGCGGCGTACTCGAACATCTCGTCGGCCATGCGGTGGGCGGACACCACGCGCGCCTCGAAGGCCACGCCGAAATCCTTCAGCATGGCCACTGCGTTCTGCATCACGTCCCAGTCGGAACTGCTGCCCATCACGACGCCGACCAGCGGCTTGACTGTATTGCTCACGTTCAAATCCTTATGAATCCCCGCCGCCGGCTTGCGCCCCGCGGCGGTGGCCTCCGCTCTCCCGCTACGGGGGCGGGCGGAGCCAACATCTTGCAAGTCCGGCCCACGCAGGCGGGACCCGCGCGGGTCATTACTGCAGTTCCTCGCCGGTTAGGCGCGTCAGCGCCTCGCGGTACTTGGCGGCGGTCTTCTCGATCACGTCGTCGGGCAGCTTGGGCGCCGGGGCGGTCTTGGGCCAGGGCTTGCCGTCGATGCGCACGGACTCGAGCCAGTCGCGCACGAACTGCTTGTCGAACGACGGCGGGTTGGTGCCGACCTGGTACGAATCCGCCGGCCAGAAGCGCGAGGAATCGGCCGTCAGCACTTCGTCCATCAGCGTCAGCGTGCCGTCTTCGTCCAGGCCGAACTCGAACTTGGTGTCGGCGATGATGATGCCGCGCGTGGCAGCGTACTCGGCCGCTTCCTTGTACAGGCGGATGGAGATCTCGCGCATCCGGCGCGCCAGGTCCACGCCGATGCGGGTCTCGACTTCGCCGAAGGAGATGTTCTCGTCGTGCTCGCCCATCTCGGCCTTGGCGGCCGGGGTGAAGATCGGCTCGGGCAGCTTCTGCGCGTTCTGCAGGCCGGCGGGCAGCTTGATGCCGCACACGCTGCCGGTGGCCTGGTAGTCCTTCCAGCCGCTGCCGGCCAGGTAGCCGCGCACCACGGCCTCCACCAGGATCGGCTTGAGACGCTTGACCACCACGGCGCGGCCCTTCACCTGTTCGACTTCGGCCGGGCTCACCACGCTTTCTGCGCTGACGTCGGTCTCGTGGTTCGGCACGATATGGGCCAGCTTCTTGAACCAGAAATTGGCCATCTGGTTGAGCACGCGGCCCTTGCCGGGAATCGGCTCGCCCAGGATGACGTCGAAGGCCGACAGGCGGTCGGAGGTGACGATCAGCAACTTGTCTTCGCCGACGGCGTAGTTGTCGCGGACCTTGCCGTGGCCGAGCAGCGGCAGCGAGGTGATGGAGGACTGGTAAAGGGCGTTGGACATGGTGGTTCCGAAAAAACGCGGAGCTAGGCGCACGGCCTGGAAAAGCGTCGTCCCCGCCGGCCCCCGCTACGGGGGCCTGGGCAGGGACTCAGGGGCATACGGTGGTGCCGCCGGCGGGCCGGCGGCACGGACTGCGATTTACTGCAAGGTCACTGCACGACCTGCGCCAGCGCGCCCGACTTGTACTGCTGGGCGATCGCTTCGAGCGCGACCGGCTTGATCTTCGAAGCCTGGCCTTCGCAGCCGAAGGCGATGTAGCGCGCCTTGCAGACCAGCTTGGCGGCTTCGCGGGCCGGCTTGAGGTATTCGCGCGGGTCGAACTTGCCCGGGTTCTCGGCGAAGAAGCGGCGGATCGCGCCGGTCATGGCCAGGCGGATATCGGTGTCGATATTGATCTTGCGCACGCCGAACTTGATGGCTTCCTGGATTTCCTCGACGGGCACGCCGTAGGTTTCCTTCATGTCGCCGCCGAACTGGCGGATTTCCTCGAGCAGTTCCTGCGGCACCGAGGACGAGCCGTGCATCACCAGGTGGGTGTTGGGGATGCGGGCGTGGATTTCCTTGATGCGGCCGATCGCCAGGATGTCGCCGGTGGGCTTGCGGGTGAACTTGTAGGCGCCGTGCGAGGTGCCGATGGCGATGGCCAGCGCGTCGAGCTGGGTGGCCTTGACGAAGTCGGCGGCCTGCTCGGGGTCGGTCAGCAGCATGGAGTGGTCCAGCTTGCCTTCGGCGCCGATGCCGTCTTCCTCGCCGGCTTCGCCGGTCTCGAGCGAGCCCAGGCAGCCGAGTTCGCCTTCCACGGTGACGCCGATGGCGTGCGAGAGCTGCACCACCTTGCGGGTCACGTCGATGTTGTACTCATAGTCCGACGGGGTCTTGCCGTCTTCGCGCAGCGAGCCGTCCATCATCACCGAGGAGAAGCCCAGGTCGATGGCGGCCTGGCAGATCGCCGGCGACTGGCCGTGGTCCTGGTGCATCACCACCGGGATATGCGGGTAGGCTTCCACTGCGGCTTCGATCAGGTGGCGCAGGAAGTGCTCGCCCGCATACTTGCGCGCGCCCGCCGAGGCCTGCATGATCACCGGCGCGTTGACTTCGTCGGCGGCCTGCATGATGGCCTGAACCTGTTCCAGGTTGTTGACGTTGAAGGCAGGCAGACCGTAGCCGTTTTCGGCGGCGTGGTCGAGCAGCTGGCGCATCGATACGAGTGGCATGTCAAACTCCTAAAGAAAGAATGGGGTGTCTCGGTATTTCTTTATGTCTTTCGAATTGTCGCTGGCACGCGCCTGCAGCTCTGGACGGCAAGGCACACATCCCGGCATCAGGCGCCAACCCTGACGATCTTCAGCGTATTGGTGCCACCGGGCTGCCCCATCGGCTCGCCGATGGTGAGCACGATGAAGTCACCGCGCTGCACCACGCCGCGCGCCAGCAGCAGTTCCTCGGCCTGCTCCAGCGCGGTGTCGCGGTCGGTGCTGGCTTCCAGCGGCAGCGCCACGACGTTGCGGTAGAGCTGCATCTTGCGCTGCGACGCCAGGTTGGGCGTCATGGCGTAGATCGGCACGTGAATGCGGTGCCGGCTCATCCAGAGCGCGGTGGCGCCGGAATCGGTCAGCGCGGCGATGGCCTTCACCTGCAAATGATAGGCCGTGAACAACGCGCCCATGGCGATCGACTGGTCGATGCGGGCGAAGGTCTGGTTCAGGAAATCGGTGTCGAGCTGGACCACCTCGGATTTCTCGGCCTCCACGCACACCGCGGCCATGGCTTCGACGGTTTCCACGGGATAGCGACCGGCGGCGGTCTCGGCCGACAGCATCACGGCGTCGGTGCCGTCCAGCACGGCGTTGGCCACGTCGGACACCTCGGCGCGCGTCGGCACCGGGTTGACGATCATGCTCTCCATCATCTGGGTGGCGGTGATGGTCAGCTTGTTGGCTTCGCGCGCCAGCCGGATCATGCGCTTCTGCAGCGCCGGCACGGCGGCATTGCCCACTTCCACGGCCAGGTCGCCGCGCGCCACCATGATGCCGTCGGAGGCCTGCAGGATCTCTTCCAGCACGCCCGGGCGGATCGCCTCTGCGCGCTCGATCTTGGCGATCATGCGGGTCTTGTGCTGGTGCGGCTGGCCGGCCACGGCGGCCAGCTGGCGCGCCATTTCCATGTCGGTGGCGTTCTTCGGGAAGCTCACCGCGACATAGTCCGCGCCCAGCGCCATGGCGGTCTTGATGTCCTCCATGTCCTTGGCGGTCAGCGCCGGCGCCGACAGCCCGCCGCCCTGGCGGTTGATGCCCTTGTTGTTGGACAGCTCGCCGCCGATCTTCACCGTGGTGAAGATCTCGTGGCCGAACACGCGGACCACCACCAGCACGATCAGTCCGTCGTTGAGCAGCAGCAGGTCGCCCGGGCCCACGTCGCGCGGCAGGTCTTCGTAGTCGAGGCCGGCGCGCTCTTGGTTGCCCAGCGAGCAGGTCGCGTCGAGGATGAAGGGGTCGCCGGGCTTGAGCGTGACCTTGCCGTGCTCGAACTTGCCCACGCGGATCTTGGGGCCTTGCAGGTCCGCCATGATGGCCACCTCGCGGCCGCAGGCCTGGGCCGCCTGGCGCACCAGCTGCGCGCGCTCGATATGGTCCTCGGCCTTGCCGTGGGAGAAGTTCAGGCGCACTACATCGACCCCGGCCGAGATCATGCGCGTGAGGACCTCCAGCGTGCTGGAGGCGGGACCGATGGTGGCGACGATCTTTGTCGAGCGGGTCATGAACACGTTTTCCTTGTGGTTGTGCGCCGCCGTCCGGCGAAGCCGGCGCGGCCTGCATCCTGCGAGCCCGGTAGCGCCGGCGCCAGGCCGGTGCCTTGCGCCGCGACGGCCCGCGGCGGACCGCTCATCCCGGACAGCATGCGCCGCCGGCCATGCCGCGCGAAGCCTGCATCTCAGCCCGCTGCGCGCTGTTCCAGCACTTCGAAGGCGGGCAGCTTCTTGCCTTCGAGGAATTCCAGGAATGCGCCGCCGCCGGTAGAGATATAGCCCACGCGGTCGGCGATGCCGTACTTGGCGATGGCAGCCAGCGTGTCGCCGCCGCCGGCGATGGAAAACGCCTTGGACTCGGCGATGGCTTGCGCCAGCACCTGCGTGCCATTGCTGAACTGGTCGAACTCGAACACGCCGACCGGGCCATTCCACACGATGGTGCCGGCGGCCTTGAGCTGGTCGGCCAGCATCTGCGCGGTCTTGGGGCCGATGTCGAGGATCATGTCGTCGTCGGCCACGTCATTCGCATCCTTGACGGTGGCAGCGGCGGTCGCGCTGAATTCCTTCGCGCAGACCACGTCCACGGGGATGGGCACCGAGGCGCCGCGGGCAGCCATGATGTCGATGATGGCGCGCGCGTCGCCGACCAGGTCGGCCTCSGCCAGCGACTTGCCGATCTTSAGSCCGGCSGCCAGCATGAASGTRTTGGCRATGCCSCCGCCGACGAYCAGKTKGTCGACCTTGKCMGCCAGCGWCTTSAGGATGGTCAGCTTGGTSGACACCTTGGAACCGGCGACGATGGCCACCAGCGGACGCGCCGGCTGGCCCAGCGCCTTGCCCAGCGCGTCGATCTCGGCGGCCAGCAGCGGGCCGGCGCAGGCGATGGGCGCGTACTTGGCGATGCCGTGGGTGGTGGCTTCGGCGCGGTGCGCGGTGCCGAAGGCGTCGTTCACATAGACATCGCACAGCTTGGCCATCTTCTGCGCCAGCTCGTCGCTGTTCTTCTTCTCGCCCTTGTTGACGCGGCAGTTTTCCAGCAGCACCACTTCGCCGGGCTTGACCTGGCTCACCTCGCCGGTGCCGTCGACCCAGTTCTGCACCAGCCTGACCGGCTTGCCGAGCAGCTCGGACAAGCGCACGGCCACCGGCGCCAGCGAATCCTCGGGCTTGAACTCGCCCTCGGTCGGGCGGCCCAGGTGCGAGGTCACCATCACGGCGGCGCCCGCCGCGAGGCAGGCCTCGATGGCCGGCACCGAGGCGCGGATGCGGGTGTCTTCGGTGATATTGCCTGCGTCGTCCTGCGGCACGTTCAGGTCGGCGCGGATAAAGACACGCTTGCCGGCAATTTTGCCTTCGGAGATGAGGTCGGAGAGACGCAGCACAGAGGTCATGGCGAAGAGGAAGAGAGCAGAAATCGGGGAAATTCGGCATTTTACCTGATCGCAACAGCCGATTTGCGCGTTTGCCCACCTTGCGCGCCATGCTCCGGGTTAGTCATCCGGCACATTTGGCCCCAAAGCTGCCGCTTCCTTGCAACGCACCCCCGCTAAGTGGGGTGAAACAATCCGCGCCTGTCTCGTACTCTGCGCAAAAGCGTGCAATGGGCAGAGAAGTTATGCTTGCACGAACATAGCCAGAGGCCTGCATTCAGACGGGACCCACGGCACTGTGCCGGGATGCACTTTCGGGAAAGGGCGCCGGCGCCACACGGCATACGCCGTTGTCGCGAAGCGAGGGGTAATCATGAATGAGGACATGCACCGGGCGATCCGTGGCTTGTACGAGGGGATTCTTGACGCGCAGGCCTGGCAGCGCAGCCTGCACACGCTGAGCAGCATGGCCGGCAGCGCGCACGCTTCGATGATCGTGCGCGACACCGATCGTGACCTGATGACGGTCAACGAGATGGTGCGCCCGGTACAGGAACTGTTCGCCGCCTACGAGAACGAGTTCCACGAGATCGATCCAGGCAAGCTGTTCGCGCACAAGCTGTCGCCCGGCCAGTGGTATATCGACGCGCGCGATTTCGGCGAAGGCTCGATGCGGCGCAGCCCGTTCTACCGCGATTTCTTCCACCGGTTCGACCTGTGCTCGTACGCTGCCTGCCTGGTCGAGCGGCAACCGCACTACGAAGTGTATTTCGCCCTGCAGCGCTCGTTCTCGCAAGGTGTGTTCACCGAGGCCGACACGCGCGCGCTTGACTGGGCCCTGCCCCATATACGCAGCGCCATGGCCCTGCGCGACCGCACCATCGGGCTGTCGGTGCAGGCGCAGTTGTCGGCGCAGGTCCTGGAGCAGATGTCGTTCGGCGTGATTGCGTTCTCGCCCGAGCGCCGCGTGCTCCTGAGCAACGGCATCGGCGAGCGCTGGGTGCGGCGCCTGGACCCCGCCGGCAAGACCAGCGATTGGCAGCTCTCGCGTGCGCTGGCCGACATGGTGGCCGCCGCCTGCGAGCCCGGCAGCCTGCTGCCGGCCCAGGCCGCGCAGGCGCGCCACGCCGACGGCAACACGGCGCAGGTGGTCGTGCTGCCGCTGCCGCCTTCGCACTTGTTCGCGCTGCCGTGGCAAAAGCCGGCCGCGCTGGTGGTGATCCACGAAGAGGCACCGTCGGCGCAGCACCTGCCGCTGCTGCTGCGCGACATCTACGCCCTGACGCCGGCCGAGATCCGGCTGGCGAGCCTGCTGGCCACCGGCATGGGACTGCCCGAAGCCAGCGAGCGCCTGCGCGTGCGGCATGAAACCGCCCGCAGCCAGCTCAAGGCGATATTCCTGAAGACCGGCACCAGCACGCAGGCGCGGCTGGCTCGGCTGCTGACCCAGCTGGGCGCGGCGCTGGCCCCGGCCAGCGAAGGCGACACCCCGGCCTGACGCGCCGCAGGCAAGGCCTACGCGAACAAGCGCAGCCCGGTGTACACCGCCATGCCCGCCACGATCATGCCGACCATGCGCCGCGTCAGCAGGTAGAACAACAGCGCCACGGCGCCGGCCACCAGCTTGTAGTTGGTCGGCGCCGCCGAGAAGTGCCCTTGCCAGGTCATCAGGTCCGGCAGGATGATCGCGGCCAGCGCGGCCGCCGGCGCATAGCGCAGCGCGCGCTGGATGCGGTCGGGCACGCTCACGTGCTCGCCCGCCATCAGGAACAGGGCGCGCGTGACGATGGTCACCACCGCCATGCCGAACAGTGCGATCCAGATCTCGAGATGGCTCATGCGCGGTCCTCCCGCGATGGCGCCGACGATTGTGCGGACGACTGCGCCGACGATTGCGCCGACGACTGCGCGGACGCGATCGCATGCTCCGCCTTGCGGCGGCGGATACCGCGCAGGGTGGCGCGCGCCGCCAGCTCATCGCTGGCCATGCCCGCGGCGATCGCGCCCACCACCGCCGCCACCAGGCCAAGCCGGTACGGCAGATCGAAGCACAGCAGCGCCAGCGTGGCCGCCACCGCGACCGCCAGCAATGTCGAGCGCGAACGGATGGTGGTCACCATCACCGGAATCAGCGCCATGGTGCCGGCCAGCCCCAGGCCCCAGCTATCCGGAAAGGCGCTCGCCAGCACGATGCCGATGATGGACGACACCTGCCACATGGCGAAATTGGTCAGCGCCATGCCCCAGAAGTAGCCTTCCTTGCCGGGCTCGCGGTCCGGCGTGGCATAGCGCTGCATGAAATAGACGAAGTGCAGGTCGCCGTTGAACGAACCCAGCACGGTGCGGCGCCACAGCGGCAGGTAGCTGAAATGCGGCTGCAGCCCCGCGCTGAAGATCACGAAGCGCAGGTTGACGATGGCCGCGGTGAGYCAGATCGTCCACAGCGGCAAACCCGCCGCAAACAGCGGCAGCACGGCCAGTTGCGCCGAACCCGCGTAGACCAGCAGCGACATGCCGATGGCCTCAGGCACGTTCATGACCGACTTGCTCATGGCCACGCCGGTCACCAGCCCCCAGGAAAACACCGCCGGCAGCGACGGCGCGAAATAGCGCGCACCTTCGATAAAACCCGAGCGTTCGGCCGGATCAAAACGCTGCCAGGCGCGCTGCAGGGCCTGGGGGGACTGGAAAGTCATGACTCAAGGGATCGGGATGGGGCGGCACCGGGGAAAAACGAAGCCAGCACAGATGCTGGCACTCCCGGCGCGCGGGCAAGCGGCCATTATAGGCCCTGCCCGCGCCATCGTAAGCATCCGCTTAACTCGAATTTTGCGTGCCGGGAACCAGATCTCCCGGTCTTGGCTGGTCTCGTCTTCAAAGCGCGAGAGCGCTCGCCAACGCCAACGCCAGCACAACCTCAAGCAATCAACGGATCAGCGGATCAGCGGATCAATCAGTCAATCGAAGCCCCCACGCTCTTCACTACCCCCGCCCACTTCTGCCGGTCCGCCTTCACCGTGTTGCGGAACTGGTCGACCGTCTCGACGCGCGGCGAATTCCCCGCTTCGATCAGCTTCTGCCGGATGGCGGGCGTTTCCAGCGCCACCTTGACCGCGTCGTTGAGCTTCTTGCTGATATTCGGATCCAGCCCCTTGGGCCCGAAGAAGCCGAACCAGATCGTGCTGTTGAAGCCCGGCAGGCCGCTCTCGCCGATGGTCGGCACTTCGGGGATCACCGCCACGCGGCTCTTGGTGGTCACACCCAGCAAGCGCACCTTGCCGGCACGGTACTGCGGCAGCACGCTCTGCACCTGGTTGAAGATGCAGCAGACTTCGCCCTTGAGCACGGCCTGCAGCGCGTCGGGGCCGCCCTTGTATGGCACGTGGACCATGTCCAGGCCGGCGCGCGCGTTGAATTCGGCGAAGGCCAGGTGGGTGCCGGTGCCATTGCCGGTGGAGGCGTAGTTGTACTTGCCCGGGCTGGCCTTGACCTTCTCGATGAACTCCTTGACCGACTTCACGTCGAGCACGGCGGGATTCACGGTCAGCACGTTGGACACTTCGACCAGCGGCGCCACCGGCGTGAAATCGGCTTCGGCGTCGAACGGCAGGCTCTTGTACAAGGCCGGGTTGATGCCGTGCGTGGCAGCGGTGCCGAGCAGCAGGGTGTAGCCGTCGGGCTTGGCGTGGGCCACCACTTCGGAGGCCACGTTGCCGCCGGCGCCGGGCCGGTAGTCGTAGATGATGGTGGTCTTGAGCGACTTCTGCAGCGATTCCTGCAGCGTCCGGCCCACCATGTCCACGCCCGAGCCCGCGGTGAAGCCCATCAGGATGGTGATGGGCTGGGCCGGCCATGCCGGGTCCTGGGCGCGGGCCGGCGCCGAGAGCGCGCAGATCGCCGCCAGCGCGCCAAGGCCGGCGGCCAGGCGCGAAGGGCGGGTACGGAAGGAAATGCGGCGGGAAGCAATGCGGAACATGGGGGGCACCGTCGGAAGTGGAAATGAATGTGGAGCTACGGCAAATGGGGCGTGCCGGCCGGGGTCTGCCGCCCCGGGCCAAGCCAGCAAGATACCAATGATCCGCCGCATCACCAACGATCCAGTTCGCTTGACGGTATGCCATGTTGGTATAAGCAGACATGGCGCGCCGCCCGCGGGCAGCTAGCTGCGCAGCAGCCCCACCAGCTCGTCGATGTCGGGCAGCGGCGCCGCGGTCCCGGCCAGGCCTGCCCCGCCGTCTTCCCCCGCCTCCAGGATGCCGTCGGCCAGCGCGCGCTTGCCGTGATGCAGCGCGAGGATGCGCTCCTCGATGGTGCCGGCGCTGATCAGGCGGTACACCGTGACCGGGCGCTGCTGGCCGATGCGGTGGGCGCGGCCCATGGCCTGGTCTTCGGCGGCCGGGTTCCACCACGGGTCGGCGATGATCACGTAGTCGGCCGCGGTCAGGTTGAGGCCGAAGCCGCCGGCTTTCAGGCTGATCAGGAAGACATCGCCCTCGCCGGCCTGGAAGGCGGCCACGCGCCGGGTGCGCTCCGCCGCGGGGGTCGCGCCGTCGAGGTATTGCCAGGCCAGCCCGGCCTGGTCCAGGCCGCGGCGCAGCACCTGCAGGAAATCGACGAACTGGCTGAACACCAGCGTCTTGTGGCCGTTGGCGGCCAGCTCGCCGGCCAGCTGCACGAAGGCGCGCAGCTTGGCGCCCTCCTGCCCGGGATCCAGCTCGGGCGTGACCAGGCGCGCGTCGCAGGCCGCGCGGCGCAGCCGCATGAGCTGCGCCAGCACGTGGATGCGAGCCTCGGGGGCGGGCTGGCCTTGCCTGGTCCGGCGTGCCGGCGCGGCCACGGCGGCCTCGGCTGCGGCCAGCGCCTGGCGGCGCAGCGCTTCGTAGTGCGCGGCTTCCACCGCGTCGGGCTCGACGCGCAGGACCAGCTCGGTGCGCGGCGGCAGTTCGTCGAGCACCTGGGCCTTGGTCCGGCGCAGCACGAAGGGCGCGATCATGCGGCGCAGGCGCTGGGCGGCTTCGCGCACGCCGTTGCGCTCGATGGGCACGGCGAAGTGTTCGTTGAAGCGGACCAGCGAGCCGAGCAGCCCCGGGTTGCAGAACCGCATGATCGACCACAGCTCGGCCAGCCGGTTCTCGACCGGCGTGCCGGACAGCGCCATGCGGAACCCGGCCTTGAGCTCGAAGATCGCCTGCGAGCGCTTGGTGGCGGCGTTCTTGAAGGACTGCGCCTCGTCGGCGACGATCGTGTGCCACTCGCGCTCGCAGAACGCTTCGCGCGCCTGCAGCAGCAGGGTGTAGGACACGATCACCACATCGAAGGCGCCCGCCTGCCCGAGCAGCGCCGCGCGCTCGCCTTCGGCATAGATATGCACGCGCAGCGTCGGCGCGAAGCGGCGCGCCTCCTCGGCCCAGTTGCCGCACACGGAGGTCGGGGCGATCACCAGCGCCGCGCCGCCGGGCGCGCGCGCCAGCATCACCGCCAGCGCCTGCAGGGTCTTGCCCAGGCCCATGTCGTCGGCCAGGCAGGCGCCGAAGCCAGCCTCGGCCAGCGACATGGCCCAGCGATAGCCGTCTTCCTGGTAGGGCCGCAGCTCGGCCGCCAGGTTGGCGGGCAGCGCGGCCCGGCTGGCGCGCGCGCCGCGCAGGCGCCGCACGCGCTCGCGGAAATGGCTGTCGGGGTCGACCCCGGCGCCGGCCAGCACATCATCCAGCCAGGGCGCGGCCATGAGCGGCACGCGGATGCCGTCGGGCGCGCCGTGCGCCACGCTGGCGAGGTCGCGCAGCCGGGCGTGCAGGCTGCGCGTGAGCGCCACGTAGACCCCCTGCCCCATCGGCATGAAGCGCCCGGCGTGGCTGCCGGCCCAGGCCAGCAGTTCGCCCAGCTGCGCCACCAGCCCCTCGGCCACCTTGAGCTCGCCGACCAGCTTGAACCATTCGCTTTCGGTTTCGATATGCACCGCCAGCCGGGCGATGTCCGCGCTGGCCACCTTCAGCTCCTTGCCCCGGGGCCACTCCAGGGCCAGCACGCCGGCCAGGCCGGGCAGCGCCTCCACCACGGACAACGCCTCCTCGGGATCGGCCAGGGCCCAGTCGTACTCGCCGCTCTCCGGCGCGCGCGGCACCAGGAACGGCAGCGCATCGAACACCTCGGCCACGTTGGCAAGCTCCGCGGCCAGGTCGCGCTGGGTGGCGAGCGTCTCGCCCTGGACCGCGGCCATGAGACGTTCGCGTCCGCTGCCCGGCGCCAGCCGCGGGCCGAGCGGCCCGAGCGGCGTCACCGCCAGGCGCAGCGCCAGGCCTTCGCCCAGCGGCGCCAGTTCGGCGCGCAGGCGGCTCTCGGTCTCGAGCTCGCGCGTGCCGCCGCCATGGTCGGAATGCACCTGGAAATGGCCCGACAGCGCGCGCAGCGTGGCATCGAGCTGGCCTTGCGCCTCGGCCGGCACTGCCAGTCCGCCGGCGATCAGCTGCGCCGCGCCTTGCTGCGCCGGCGTCAGGCGGATCACGCGCAGGCGCTGCGAGCCTTCGCGCAGCACGGTGACCTGGCGCAGCGCTTGGGCATCGGCGCGGCTGCCGGCGGGCAGGAAGCTGTCCATGGCCGGCGCCTCGCGCAACGGCGGAGAGATGCGCAGCACGTAGCGCGCGCCTTCGCGCACCACCTCCAGCGTGGGGGCGCCTTCCACCACTTCCAGCGTCTGCTCGGGGGCCTGCGCCAGCACCACGCCCGGATGGCCGACCAGGGCCAGCATGGCGGCGGCGCGGTCGAGCACATGGCGGCGGCGGTAGGACTGGTCGCGCCGGATCGCGCGCGCCACGCGGGCGTCCCACGGTTCGAGCCGGTCGTCTTCCGCCAGCTTGGCCAGCGGCAGCGGGCGCGGCTTGTTCCAGCCGCGCGGCCCGCGCAGCTGCTCGAGCGGCTCGATCGCGCCGACGGCGCCGTCGGCGTCCAGCGTGACCGCCCACAGCAGCCGGCTGGCGCTGGCGCCGTCGGGCGCGCGCGTGTCGCCGGCCAGCGCCTGCAGCGCGTCGAGCGCCAGCCGCCAGCTTTCGCGTCGCTGGCCGGCGAAGAAGTGCTCAGGCACGGGTTCGCCGGCCGCCAGTGCCACCGCGCCCTCCAGTTGCCCATCCAGCCAATGCAGGCCACAGGCCTGCAGGCGGCCCCGCAGGCCTGCGATGGCCTCGGCGCGGGCGGCTTCGGGCTGGCGGCGCCCGCTGGCCGGCACCCCATCGCCCAGCCAGGCGCGCAGCAGCACGCGCCAGAACTGCGCCAGTGGCGGGACGTCCGGATGCAGGACGAAGGCGGCTTCGTCCAGCCGCGCGTCGCCGCGCTGCGCGTCCAGGGCGTGCACCCACAAGCCCCAGCGCCCTGCCGCCGTGGGCGCGCGCGCGCCCGATTCCGCCTGGCAGAACTTGCGGGCCCGCTCGAGATGCGCGGGCGAGCGCTGCGCCAGCAGGGACAGCGGGTAGAACGGTGCCAGCGTGGCATCCATCAGGCCCGTGCGTTCCCCGGATCCGGCCCGCAGCTGCTTGAGCGCAGCCTCGAAACCGGCCTGGGCAGCGGGCCAGTCGCCTTCCTGCACGCGGGCAAGCGCGCGCCGTGCCGTCTCGTCCCCGCCCGCGTTGCCGGCCTGCAGCAGCGCCAGCGCCCCCGTGACATCGCCCGCGTAGAGTTGCCCCATGGCCAGCGCGCCGCGGACAGGGGCCGGCACCGCCGGCGCATCCGCGCGTGCGCGGGACAGCGCGTAGTCCAGGCAGGGCCGCATCCGTGGGTCCCAGTCGTGGTGGAGGGACGCCAGCGCATGCAACACGATGCGCCAGCGGTAGTCCGGCGCCACGCGGTCGAGCAACTGCGCGTCGCCGGCGTCCAGCATGGCGTCCACCAGCGCTTCGGCCTGGCCGGCGCTGTCGCCGAACCGCGCCAGCAACGGCTCGATCACGGACTGCGCCGCGCCGGAAAAGAGGGCCTCGCGCAGCTGGCCGGCAAGCGGGCTGGTGCGTAGGTCGGCAAAGCGGGACGTAGGCGGCAGGGGCACGGGCGGGGCGGCGGCGGACACAATGTGACGATTTTAAGCCCCGCCGGCCCCGTGCCCGCGTTGGCACGTGGGGTCCCGGGGTTTACAATGTCGCTTTTGCATGGCTGACGGCGCACACGGAGCAAACCATGTCGATGGCGGATCGCGACGGAAAAATCTGGATGGACGGCAAGTTGATCGAATGGCGTGACGCCAAGATCCACGTGCTCACCCATACCCTGCACTACGGCATGGGCGTGTTCGAGGGCGTGCGCGCCTACAAGACGCCGGCCGGCACCGCGATCTTCCGTCTCAAGGAACATACCCGCCGCCTGTTCAACTCGGCCAAGATCTTCCAGATGGCGATGCCTTTCGACGCGGCCACGCTGGAAGCGGCGCAGCTCGAAGTGGTCAAGGCCAACCAGCTCGAGTCCTGCTATATCCGCCCGCTGGTGTGGATCGGCTCGGAAAAGCTGGGCGTCTCGGCCAGGGGCAACACCATCCACGTGGCGATCGCCGCGTGGCCGTGGGGCGCATACCTGGGCGAAGAAGGCCTGGAGCGCGGCATCCGCGTCAAGACGTCTTCGTTCACCCGCCACCACGTCAATGTGTCGATGGTGAGGGCCAAGGCCAGCGGCTACTACATCAACTCGATCCTGGCCAACCAGGAAGCCACCAGCCTCGGCTATGACGAAGCGCTGCTGCTAGACACCGAAGGCTACGTCAGCGAAGGCTCCGGCGAGAACGTGTTCGTGGTGCGCGACGGCGTGATCTACACCCCCGACCTGGCTTCCTGCCTGGACGGCATCACGCGCGACGCCATCCTCACCATCGCCGGCGACCTGGGCATCCCGGTGCGCGAAAAGCGCATCACGCGCGACGAGGTCTACTGCGCCGACGAAGCGTTCTTCACCGGCACCGCCGCCGAGGTCACGCCGATCCGCGAGCTGGACGACCGCCTCATCGGCGAAGGCCGCCGCGGCCCGGTGACCAAGCGCGTGCAGGACGCGTTCTTCGCCGCCGTGGGCGGCACCAGCGAGCAGTACAAGCACTGGCTGACGCTGGTCTGAACGTGACCACGCCGAGGCGCAACACTGAGTCGAATCACCCAGTCACCGAATTACCGAAGCTGACCTGTTCACCGGGCTCCCGTCCGGTCCACGCAACGGACCGGACGGGGAAACGGATTCCAGTTCCACACAAGACCAAAACCATCCCCGCAACACCATGACGCAAACCGCCTCCGTAATCGAAATCGGCGCAGAAGACCTTCCGCTGCACTGCCCCACCGGCAACACGCCCGCGTGGAACTACCATCCGCGCGTCTTCCTCGACGTGACGGACACCGGCGAAGTGAAGTGCCCGTATTGCGGCACCGTCTACAAGCTCAAGGCAGGCACCGTCATCAAGGGTCACCACTGACACGCGCCACGCCTGACCGCGCCGACTCGACGCTCCGGCCCGCCAGCAGGCGCGCCGGAGCGTCGGCGTGCGCGGCGCGCGTGGAACGCAAGGCCCGCACCGTCCGCACCACCCGTATCACGCCCCTTTATCCGGCAGCGCTCCATCCATGAAAAAAGCCCTCGTCATCGCCCCCAACTGGATCGGCGACGCCCTGATGGCGCAGCCGCTCTTCTCGCTCATGAAAGCGCGCCATCCGCGCCTGCTCATCGACGCCCTCGCCCCCAAGTGGGTGGCGCCGGTGCTGGCGCGCATGCCCGAGATCAACCAGGTTTTCCCCAGCGAACTGGCGCACGGCAAGCTGCAGCTGTCGGCGCGGCTGATGTTCGCGCAGCAGCTCAAGAACGAAGGCTATGACGCAGCCTACGTGCTGCCCAACTCGCTCAAGTCGGCATTGATCCCCTGGCTGGCCGGCATCCCGCTGCGCATCGGCTACCGCGGCGAAGCGCGCTTCGGCATGCTCAATATCCGCCACGCCAACCCGCCGCGCGACCAGCGCCCGCCAATGGTCGAGCACTATGCGCGGCTGGCGCTCAAGCCCGGCGCGCGCCTGCCCGAGCACCTGCCCGAGCCGCGCCTGCGCACCGATCCCGCGCGCATGGCCAAGACCGCCGAGCGTTTCGGCATCCCGCCGCAGACGCGCCTGATCGCCTTCTGCCCGGGCGCGGAGTTCGGCCCGGCCAAGCGCTGGCCGGCGGCGCATTTCGCGGAGCTGGCGCAGATGCTCAAGCGCTCGTTCCCGTACGCGCAGATGATCACGCTGGGCTCGCCCAAGGACGCGGAGATCGCCGCCGAGATCGTCAAGGGCGCGCCCTTCGTGCGCAACCTGTGCGGCCAGACCTCGCTGGACGATGCCGTGGACCTGCTCGCGCTTTCCGAAGGCGCGGTGTGCAACGATTCCGGCCTGATGCACGTCACCGCGGCGCTGAACCGGCCCCAGGTGGCGGTGTTCGGCTCCAGTGACCCGCGCCATACCCCCCCGCTGTCGCAGGCTGCTAGTATCATGTGGCTGCAGCTCGAATGCAGTCCGTGCTTCAAACGCGAGTGCCCCCTGGGTCACCTGCGCTGCCTGAAAGATATCGAACCCGAAATGGTGTTCGTGGAGCTGCGCAAGCTCCTGCACCGCGCCTGACGCACCAAGCGCCGGCCCGCAGTTCGTGTCAATCCGGCCAACGAATCCTGAGTCCAGTCACCATGCCTCGTTTTGCCCGCCTGTTCGATTCCGCCGAAGACATTGTCGAAGCCTTTCGCGAAGCCATGAAACTGCGCGATGCGGATGGCTCGCTGCGCCTGTGGCTGGATGAGGACTCGGTCACCTGCGTGATGCCGGACGGCCAGCGCCTGATCGGCCACGAGCAGTTGCGCCAGGCCTTCGCCCAGCTGCTCGAGCTGCAGCCGGTGCTGATCGACGTGATCGAGACCAGCAGCCATGCCTCGCTCGGCGTGGCCATCTTCGACGTGACCGAGGCGCTGCGCTTCGGCGACGACCGCGTCGAGGCGGACCTCTACGTGCACACCACCTACGTGCTGATGCAGAACCACGAGGGCTGGCGCCTCGCGCATATCCACTGCAGCCCGGCCAACGCCGCCCAGGTCGCCGCCGTCAGCACGGCGCCGGGCCAGGCTCTGCATTAGTGGATTGCCGGACTGGCGCACGAGATACCCAACGCAGCATGACCGCATTCGGCAGCGGTCGCCGCATGCCCTGGTGGCTGTCCGGCGGCCACACCCAGACCATCATCCCCGCGCGCTTTACCCGGCGCCCGCGCACGGCCTTCAGGCGCGAACGCTGGACGGCGCCCGACAGCGACTTCATCGACCTCGACTGGACCACCCACGCGGTCACGCCGGATACGCCGCTGCTGGTCATGTTCCACGGCCTGGAAGGCAACTCGGAGAGCCACTACGCGCAGACCATGATGCATGCGCTGGCCGCGCGCGGCTGGCAGGGCGTGGTCCCGCATTTCCGCGGCTGCTCTGGCGAGCTGAACCTGGCGCCGCGCTTCTACCACTCCGGTGACGCGCAGGAGATCCGCTGGATCCTGGAGCGGCTGCACCGGGAGTACTGCGCGCACGGGCGCAAGCTGCTGGTAGTGGGCATCTCGCTGGGCGGCAACGCGCTGCTGCGCTACCTGGGCGAGGAAGGGGGCGGTGCGCGCTTCGTCAGCGCGGCGGCATCGGTCTCGGCGCCGCTGGACCTGGCCGGCGGCGGCGCGGCGCTCTCGCAGGGGTTCAACATGCTCTATACGCGCATGTTCCTGCAGACGCTCAAGCGCAAGTCGCAGGAGAAGCTGCGCCAGTATCCCGGCCTGTTCGACCGCACCGCCATGCTTGCCAGCCGCGACCTGTACGCCTTCGACAATATCGTGACGGCCCCGCTGCATGGCTTTCGCGATACCGACGATTACTGGAAGCGCGCTTCCAGCAAGCCAGTGCTCGGCGCCATCGCCGTGCCGACCCTGGTGCTCAATGCGCGCAACGATCCCTTCCTGCCGGCGCGCCACCTGCCCGGCCCCGCCCAGGTCAGCCCGCAAGTCCGGCTGGAGCAGCCGGAACACGGCGGTCACGTCGGTTTCATGACGCCGCGCGAAGATCTGCTGCGGGCGTTGCCCGTGCTGCCGTATGCCGGCCATATCGAGTGGCTGCCGGCGCGCATCCTGCAGTATTTCGACTCGGTCGCATAGGCTATCGGCGCTAGCGGCGCTAGCGGCGGCGCCGGGCGCGGCGAGATTCACCGGCGGGAAGGCCTGCTCCAGGGCTTCCCGCACAGGAGACAGCAACAATGGACGAGACAGTCAAGCAAGCCATGGCCCGCTGGCCCAACGTACCTAACTGCTACGGCTGGCTGGCGCTGGACCGGCGCGGGCAATGGCGCATGCGCAATGAGTATGCCCAGCAGAACGGCCTGTCGGGCGACCCGATCCGGCACCCGGCGCTGGTGGCCTTTATCGAGCGCAACTACCAGCACGACGAGCGCGGCGCCTGGCATTTCCAGAACGGACCGCAGCGCGTATTCGTTGCGCTGGCCTACGCGCCATGGATCGTGCGGCTGCACGAAGGACGGCTGCACACCACCACGGGGCGCGCCTTCACCCTGCGCGGCTGCCATGCGGACGAACACGGCAACGTGGTCCTGGCAGGCGAGATCGACGGGCAAGCAGGTGGCGGCGTCACCGCCGCGTTGTTGCACGACCATGATCTCGACGCGTTTAGCAGCGCCTGCACCTGGCATGGCGAGGCGTGCGGCGGCAATCTCGGCGTGTCCCATTTCCACGGCACCGATGTGCCGATCGAGCCGATCATCGAGGACGAAGTGCCGTCGCGCTACGGTTTCGTGCGGCAGCCCGCGCCGCCCGCAGGCGAAAACGCAGCCTGAGCCAGGGGCGCGGGCCGCTAGTTCGGCATGCCCTTGTTGTCCTGCTTTTCCTCGCGATACTGGCGTTCGAGCTGGTGCAGGCGCGCATCGACCTCCGACAGCGTGTAGAAATCCCCGTCGCCGGCCTTGCGCGCGATCTGCAATTGTTCGATGGCGGCCTGGTAGGCGCCGTCGACCGCGTACTTCTCGGCCAGCGCCTGGTGCTGCTGCACGCGCCGGCCCTGGGCCGCATAGGCCCGCGCCAGCATGTCCCACCATTCCGAGCGCGAGAGATCCTCGCGCGTGCGTTCGCGCAGGAAGGCCACCGCCTGGTCCAGGCGCCCCGCGCCCAGCAGGGTCGCCGCGTAGCTCACCGCCACCGCGTGCGATAGCGGGAAGGCCTTCATCGACGCCACCGCCTGGTTCAGCGCTTCCTGGGGCCGGCCCTGGCCGCGCGCCAGTTCGATCGCCATCACGTCGAGCATGGGGCTGCCCGAGGTCGCGCCGGGGATATTGCCGTAGAGCCGGCGCGCTTCGGCCAGCGACTGCTCGGCCGCGGCAAGGCGGCCCAGGCGCTGCTCGGCGAAGGCGATGCCGTAGTACAGCGCCGGCGTGCGCGCCGGCGAGGCCCCGGCCAGCTGCGCTTGCAGCGCGGTGCGGGCGTTCTGCACGTCGCTCGGCGTGGTTTCCTGGATGATGCGGGCGCGCATGCGCGCGAATTCGTATTCTGGCGTGCTGGCGACGCGGCGCACCGCCACATGGCTGACGCGGTCCTGCATGTCGGCGATACGCTCCGAGGTCAGCGGGTGGGTACGCACATAGGCAGGCACCGAGCTTTCCGAGATGCCCATCACCCGCTGCAGGCGCTTGAAGAAGTCCGGCATGCCCTGCGGATCGAAGCCGGCCGCGGTCATGATCTGGAAGCCGACGCGGTCGGCCTCGCGCTCGGCGCCGCGCGAGAACGACAGCTGGTTGGCCACCGCCGCGGCCTGCCCGCCCACTGCCAGCGCCGACGCCGCGTCGCCGCTCTTGGTGGCGGCCAGGCCCGCCAGCACCATCGATGCCAGCGCGATCCACATCGACTGGTCCTGCGAGGTGATGCCGCGCGCGATATGGCGCTGCATCACGTGGCCGATTTCGTGGCCGAGCACCGAGGCCAGTTCCGACTCCGTGTCCGACTGCACCAGCAGGCCGGAATGCACGCCGATATACCCGCCCGGCAGCGCGAAGGCGTTGATGCTGCGGTCACGCACCGCGAACAGCTCGAAGCCGGTGGCAAAGGTGCCCGACCCCGTCGAGCCCGAGATGTTCTGCCGGCGCGCCGCCTGCACCAGCCGGTAGCCGAGCGCGTTCAGGTAGTCGGCCAGCAGCGGGTCCACCACATAGTCCGGATCGCGCCGGATGTCGCGCATGATGCGCTCGCCCAGGCGCCGTTCCATGTCGGGCGTGAGCGAGGCGGTGGAGGGATCGCCAAGATCCGGCAACTGCACGCCACTGGTTTCCACCACCGTGTTATTGGTACGCAACCCGAACTCGGATTTCTGGCCCGCCTTCACGCTGCGGTTCAGGTTGTCGTAGACCTGGTCGCTGCCGTCTGCGCCGCCCGCGGCATCCGCGGCGGTGCGCGCGGGATCGTTCAGCAACTGGCGCTGCTGCGGCCAGGCGGGCAGTGCCATGGTCAGCGCCAGCAGCGCCGCAAGCGAGCGGCGCACGAGCATCGGAGGGACCAGGAAAGCGGCGGGTCCGCCATGCCGCATGCGAGCCTCGGGCGAGTCCGGGCTTGCCTGTCGGGCGGGCGAGGAGAGCGCTCCGCGGAGCGTTGAATTCTTGCGCATCTTGCTATGATAGCGGCCTCTGGAAGCCATTCCCATCGGGCATCCCCGGGCTTGGCCCGGGCCCTGCCAGACGTTGAGCCCGCGGGCGCGGCGAAGCATCCGTGCCGTGCCGTTTTTTCCGCAACTCCCCTCGATTCCCGTCCACGCCATGAGCCAGCTCACCCATTTCGATTCCGCCGGACAAGCCCATATGGTCGACGTCGGCACCAAGGCGCACAGCCACCGCGTGGCCATCGCCACTGGCGCCATCACCATGCTGCCGGCAACCTTCGCGTTGGTGCGCGACGGCACCGCCAAGAAGGGCGACGTGCTGGGCATTGCGCGCGTGGCCGCCATCATGGCCACCAAGCGCACCTCCGACCTGATCCCCCTGTGCCATCCGCTGGCGCTCACCAAGGTTGCGGTGGACTTTGCGCTGGACCAGGCCGCCGCCACCGTGCGCTGCACCGTGCGCGCCGAGACCCACGGCCAGACCGGCGTGGAAATGGAAGCGCTGACCGGCGTCCAGGTCGCGCTGCTGACCATCTACGACATGTGCAAGGCAGTGGACCGGGGGATGGTGATGGGGGATGTGAAGTTGCTGGAGAAGCATGGGGGGAAGTCGGGGGACTGGGTGGCAACCCCGTGATCTAAAAATGGTCTTCGGCCTTGGGGGAATCCGAAGTGTTTGCGTTTCTGCCTGCGTATCGAACGGCGACTCCCCGCATTGGCTCCTCGCGTTGACTCCTCACTTAGGCGAACCGTCGAATCGCGAAAGCAGAAGTCACAAGGCAAGCCGCCGTCTAGACTTGATCCAGCTGACGAGTCCACCACCGCGCCCAAAGGAGACCGGCTATGTTGACGCAGAAGACAAAAGACATCGTGAAGGCAACTGCGCCGGTGCTGGCCGAACATGGCTCCGCCATCGTAAAGCGCTTCTCTGAACGCATGCTCGGCGCGCATCCCGAGCTGAAGAATGTGTTCAACATGGCGCATCAGGAGCAGGGGCAGCAGCAGGAAGCACTCGCGCGCGCGGTCTACGCGTATGCCGAGAATATCGAGGATCCGAGCAGCCTGGCGGCAGTGCTGAAAAACATTGCCAACAAGCATGCGAGCCTGGGCGTCAGGCCTGAGCAGTATCCGATTGTCGGGGAGCATCTGCTGGCGGCCATCAAGGAGGTACTAGGCGGCGCCGCGACGGAAGAGATTATCTCCGCATGGGCACAGGCTTACGGGAACCTTGCAGACGTGCTGATGGGCATGGAAAGCGAGCTGTACGAGCGGTCCGCGGAGGAACCCGGGGGCTGGACCGGCGGGCGTACCTTTGTCGTTCGCGAGAAGCGGCCCGAAAGCAGCGTGATCACGTCGTTCATCCTCGAGCCCAAGGATGGCGGCCCCGTGTTGAACTTCGAACCCGGTCAATACATCAGCATCGCAGTCGACGTGCCTGCGCTCGGTGTGCGGCAGATTCGCCAGTACAGTCTGTCGGATATGCCAAACGGGCGCAGCTATCGAATCTCGGTGAAGCGTGAAGGCGGCGGTACGAACCCTCCGGGGCATGTGTCGTGCCTCTTGCATGATCATGTCAAGGTTGGAGACGAGGTTCAGCTGGCAGCGCCGTATGGCACCTTCCATATCGATGTCGATGCCAGGACCCCGATCGTCCTGATCAGCGGTGGCGTGGGGCTGACGCCCATGATCAGCATGCTCAAAAGGGCAATACAAGACCCGCAGCGGCAAGTGGTATTCGTGCATGGCGCGCGCAACAGCGGGGTACACGCCATGCGTGACCGGCTGCGTGAAACCGCCAAGACGTATGCCAATCTCGATGTGATCGTGTTCTACGACGACCCGCTGCCGCAGGATGTTGCTGGCCGGGACTACGATTACGCAGGGCTTGTCGATGTCAAGGCGATCAAGGATGCGATCCTGCTGCCCGATGCCGACTATTACATCTGCGGGCCGATCCCCTTTATGCGCATGCAGCATGACGCGCTGAAAGAGCTGGGAATCCAGGAGCCGCATATTCACTACGAAGTGTTTGGGCCAGACCTGTTCGCCGAATAGGAGGCAATAGGAGGAAGTAGCAGGAAGCCGGCCGGAACCATTTGCGCGGTGCCGTCCGGCAGCGCCGTGGCCTGTCGGACATTCCCGCGGCAATGCGTGAAGTTCCATCAGCATGGTGGCAACTCGGCGGACCGGGCGCGGCAGGAACCCAAGCCCACCCGGCGGGCGCCACGGGAGCGCGCCGCCCGCCGGGGTATCGAGGCCGTCCCTCGCCAGCGTCCGCGATTCGTGTCGCGACCGACATGATCTGGCGCCCATGCGTATTCCGCTGTAACAAGCGTAACGCGGCATTTCGCCAGCCGTGGGGCGCGCGCCGCCTGGGGCAAATTGGTATTCAATGCAGTTTAGGGGGCGCCAATGCGCCGCCGGCGGGGTGTCGTCCCGCGATCATCCATGGGTGAGCAACATGAACGGGCGTAGGTTTGGCCAGCTTCTGCTGGTGGTGGCAGCGCTGGCGGTCAGCGGGACCGCCCTGGCGGGAGGGGGTGGCGGCCATGGCGGCGGCGGGCACGGCGGCGGTGGATGGCACGGCGGCGGTGGATGGCATGGCGGCGGATGGCATGGCGGATGGCACGGCAGCGTGGGCGTCGTGATCGGTCCCGGTTTCGGCTATGGCTATGGTTATGGCTGGGGCTACCCCTATCCGTACTACGCGCCCGGCTACTACTATCCGCCCGTAGTCGCGGCACCGTCGGGGCCGCCGCAATATATCGAGCAGGGCCAGGATGGCCCGGTCGACATGGGCGGCCCGGCAGCCGCGGCGCCCGCTCCCGCGCAGGCGTTCTGGTATCACTGCGGCCGGCCGGATGGCTATTACCCGTATATCAAGGCCTGCCCGGGCGGGTGGGAGAAGGTACCGGCCCAGCCACCGGCCTGAGCGCGCGCAGAGAACGCGTACCCGTGCGCTCGCGGCATCGCCTTGCGGCCGCGTGCGACGGTTTTCTTGACTGACGATTTGCTGACCGAGGTACCGAGGTGCAGAGATGAAAACGTTGATCCGTCCAGCTTTGGCCAAACGCCCCGTCTTGCTGGCCCTGCCTTTGGCCGCCCTGGTGCTGGCCGGCTGCGCCGTGATGCCCAGTGGCCCCAGCGTGATGGTGCTGCCGGGCACGGGCAAGAACTTCGACCAGTTCCGCGCCGACGACTATGGTTGCCGCCAGTTCGCCTTCGGGCAGGTCGGCGGCGTGACCGCCAACCAGGCCGCCACCACCAGCGCGGTCGGCAGCGCCGCGGTGGGCACGGCGCTGGGCGCGGCGGCGGGCGCGGCCTTCAACGGCGGAGCGGGCGCGGCGGTAGGTGCGGGCGTGGGCCTGCTGACCGGCGCCGCGGTTGGTGCGGGCAACGCGCAATATGCCGGCTATGGCAGCCAGCGCCAGTACGACGCGGCCTATGTGCAATGCATGTACGCCAGCGGCCACCGCGTGCCGGTCTATGGCCAGATGGTGTCGTCGGCCCCGCGGCCGGCAGCGCCGACCTACTACTATCCGCCTCCGCCCCCGGGCTACGTTCCGCAGTAGCGACCGGCCAGCCAGTCCCGCATCCCGTGCCCGCGCAGGCCTGATGCCGCGCGGCGCGGGATGTGTCTATTCGGGGTCGTCCTCCGCATCGTCCTGGGCATCGTGCGCCTGCCCATGCCCGGGCATCGCCTGGCTGCGCGACTGCACCCAGTCGCAGAACGCCTGCGGCCGCGCGGCCGCGTCCACCTCGGAACAGGCGTGGGCCAGTTCGGCAAACTGGTGCGCTTCGTCACCGGCATAGTAGAAACGCAGGCGCTCCAGCCAGGCGCGGCCCTGCGCGGGATCGCCGGTCAGCGCCAGCAGCCAGGCGGTGCGCGCGATCATCGTCGGCGTGGGCAGCAGGTGTACGGCGGCGATATGCGGCCCGAGCAGCCGCGCCGCGTTCGCCGGCGTGATGACCGCATCCTCGGCGGCGTCGGAAGCGGCGGCCTGGCGGAACCAGCGCTGCGGCATCGGCAGCGCGGCGCGGCGCTCGGCGCGGGCATATTCGCGCGCCTCGGCGCGGCGGAAGTCCTGCCACATGGTCGTGAGGACAACGGCCGCCACGCCCGCATACACGAGCCCGGCCAGCACGGCGGCCGCGCGCGGCAAACGCATGCGGCCGAAGCCGGACGGCTCCAGCCAGGCCAGCATGAAACAGAACGGCAGCAGGAAGTACAGGTAATGCAGCGGATACTCCAGCATGGAATGCGCGCACAGCATCGCCAGCCAGGTCAGCACCAGGACCGTCTGCGCCCGCTCCTTCGCGTCGCCGCGCCAAAGGCGACGGTACGCAACGCGCCATAGCCAGGCCAGCAGCGACAACATCACGCCGGCCGTCCCGACCAGGCCGGTCTTGGCCAGCAGGTCCAGCAAGGCGTTGTGGGCATGGAGGGACATCTCCACCTTCACGCCCACCTGCTCCATCTGGGCAAACTGCGCCCAGCCGAACTCACCCCAGCTCACGCCCAGCCACGGATGCGAGCGGAACATGGCCCACGCGTGGGTCCACATCGCGCCCCGCCACGACAACTGGTCCGCGCCCTGCAGTTGCGCCACCGTATCGAACAGCCGCCAGCCCATTGCCTGTCCCGCACTCTTGATCGCGGGCTGGAGGATCAGCAGCGTCACCACCATCGCCACGGCGGCAAACACGAGTCCCGCGGGACGGCGCATCGGATTGTTGCCGCCCGGACGCGCACGCCGCATCATGCCGCCGCCTGCGCCCTGCCCGCGCGCCATCCACGCCATCACCAGCGCGTAAGCCGCGGCCAGCCCCACGTGCAGCACCCCGGTGCGCGAACCGGACAGCACGATGCCACTCACCAGCAGCACCGCCGCGGCCAGCCAGGCCGGCGCCCGCAAGCGGCCGCGCGCCGCCAGCCACACCGCCGCCGCCAGCGCCAGGCCCTCGACCGTGGCCTGGTGATTGGGCTGGTTCAGATTGCCCCACAGGCGGCGGTTGTCGTCATAGAAGTAGGTGGATACCAGCCCCACTGTGTCGGGCTCCAGCCCGAACACCTGGACCCACTGCGCCACGGCGCCCAGCAGTCCCGCCACCAGCCACGCGATGGCCAGCGTATCGACCATTGCCTGCCGCTCGGCCGATGATGCGGTCCGCCCCTGTCGCCACGCCGCCCACATCACAGCCGCTGCAAGCGCGAGCACCAGTTCCGTCACCAGGCGGCTGCCGGACACATCTTCCATGCCGGCGAGCCCCTGCACGATGCCGGTAGCGATCAGCCAGAGGGGGAAGAGGAGGATCCAGGGAAGCTGGGCTGGCCCCGCCTGGTAACCATAGCCGTAACCGGCGGCTTGCCGGGGCGTTACGGCGCCCAGAATGATGACGGCGACGGCGAACAGCAGCGCGGAAGTCCATTCGCCGTAGAAGGTGGCGAGCGGAAGCGTATGCCGGGAAACCAGCAGCGGCACGACGAGCGTGGCGGCGAGGAAGCTGAGGGGAATGGCTGACCGGGAGGACAGCATGCGGGATGCCTTGTGATGCCGGTTGGCAAAAGGCGGATGATAGCTTGGGGGGCGGGAAAAGAAAAAGCGCCCGGAGGCGCTTTTTCTTGAGGATGTAGGGCGGGGATGCAAATCAGGGGAATGATCCGTTTTGCTCAACTGCCCGCGGCCACCACCTCGGCATGCACTTTTGGCTCTCCATAGAGGCTGAGCAACTGCGACTTGAATCCACTCAGCAGGGATTTTTGGTTATCGCACATGGCGATCAGCCACGCATAGTGCGCATCGAATTCCGTGCCCGAAAGATTCCTGAGGCGCTTGACCTGTAGAAGCGCCTCCTCCGGCCGACGGTCCAGCGCGAGAAGGACTGTGTAGCGGCGGATGTACTTGGGTGAAGCAGCCACGTCCAAGGCGCTCTCGTGAAGGGCGATCTTTTCCCGGAGCATATCTGTGGTCAGAGGAATTCCGCCAACGAGCCCGCGCTGTCCCCAGTCGCCGAAGATCAGTGACGGATTCAGCGTGTAGTTCCTGGCAGCCTGGCCCTCGTAAACAGCCCTCGCATTCTGATAGTCGAAACCACCCGCGACAAGCCCGAACAGCACGCCGCCGAGCGAAAACAGACTCAGGACTGACAGAAGCCTGCCGGAGGCGCTTTGCCAAACCGAGGTTTCCGCCATGCCAAGCAGCAGGCAAACCGGCAACAGGAAAAAGGCATAGGTTTGCGGGAATTCCAGCATGGCATGCACCGCGACCACCGTAACCATGGTGAGGCAATAGATACGTTGCGAAGCCTCGCGGCCTGCGCGCACGGCTTGCGCGCAACGCCAGGCCCACAGGACGCATGGCACCAGCACGGCAAGCGCCCCCGCAATGCCTGTCTTGGCAAGCAGATCCAGCACGATATTGTGCGCATTATCGGCAACGACGACAGGTCCGAGACGATCAGCAATGAGATATTGCGCCCGCATATACTCGCCCCAGCCAACCCCAAGCAGCGGATGCTCGCGCGCAATTTCCAGCGCATAGCGCCATAGCGCGAGACGCGGCGACACGTGCAACTCTCTCGCCAGGCGTTCGGTAGTCGAGGCCAGATGAAGTTCAAGGGATTGATTGAGCAAAGACACGAGCGCCATCGCCGCAATCAGTACCAGAAGCGGCAAGGCCCCCAGGACCGCCGCACGCACCCAGTCGGCTCTCCCCGGCCTGCCTCTCGTGGCCGAAAGCGCCGTTGCGGCGGCGCCTGCGCCAACCACGACGGCCTGCAGTATCGGGGTGCGCGATACGGTCAGCGCGATGCCAATGCTCAGCACGACAAGCGAGGCCCCTAAGGTGGCCCTGCCGATCAGGCGCCCGCACCACAGGTAAAGCGCGCTGGCCACGGCCAGCGCAGCGAGGGTGGCAAGATGGTTTGCCTGCAGGAGGTTGGCGAAAGGCCTGCGCCCCTCTTCAAAGGGCAATGCGACAACCCACGGCGCGAGGTACCGCTCCAGGCCAAAAGCCTGCATCCAAGCCATGCCGCTGGAGATGATGCCACCAATCACGCACCCAACTGCACAGACATGCAGGATCAGTTCCGCTCGCCGCCGGTCCAGGGACAGCCAGCATCCGGCCTGGATCGTCAGTGCGGCAGCGATGCAAAAGAAGATCGCCAGATAAGAGGCCACGGGCCGCTCGAGCCGAATCGCCGCCAGTTGGACAATCAACACGGCGGCAAAGGCAATTGGTGCCACGGCGACAGCGGCCACCCTGGAAGCCCCTCCACGACCTGCCTCCATAGAGAATGCAAGCAGACAAATGGTCATTGCCGCAGCAATGGCCAGCGACTCGGCATAGAAGGATGGAATCGGAAGGGGATGTGGCGCTATCAGGTATGGGACCGTCCACAGGGCGAACGTCATCACCAGCGTAATCGAGAGGCGCAGCGGCCCAGATCTGGCTTTCACGGCATTGGTTCCGATGTCAGGAAAACAGCTCTCACGCGCGCCACAGGCTGCACCGGAGAAGACTGAGGCGCAGAGTTTGCACACTCCCTGGATCCATAAAAAAAGGCGCCCTGAGGCGCCTTTCCTTCACCTGCCGCGCATTGCGTAATCGCGGCGCGGCAGGAGATGCAGCAATTACTTGCAATAATTCGCGGCGAAGCAGGTATCGGTACCGGCGACATGAGCCCACTTGAGAACACCGTTGTCAATTACCGGCGAAACCGCAAAAACATAACCACCGGCCGCGGCCGTGCCAGTCGCCGTCACGACGCCGTCTGTAACAGTCAATGCCTGAACGTTACCGGGCAGCGTAGTCGGAATCTGCGGAATACCATTGGAGTTAGCACTGCAGCCCGTCGCGCTGCTGGTTTCCTGGACGCAGACACCCACAGCGGTCTTGTACGACTCCGCAGTATTGATGACTTCGGAGAACTTCGCCTTTTGCGTGTATTGCTGATATTGCGGAATCGCAATCGCAGCCAGGATACCGATGATCGCCACAACGATCATCAGTTCGATCAGGGTGAAACCCTTCTGGACACGGCGGCCCAGTTTCTTCAGTTGAACCCGTTTTTGCATGATTGACCCCTCGAAGGAATTTTGGATACAGATAGAAACATTTTGTTTCATGTGATGCTGTAAATCCTTTAGCACTTAGCGTGCCAGCGCCGCAAACCCCGGTGGCTTCGTCGGCGAGTGACAATTTTCGCCACTTCGGAGTGTTCCGAGCCTTGATACGGCGMAAATTTTGTCACTTAAGATGACGCGGACAGTCAGTAAACACAAAATCCTGTTTAACTCTGTGCGAAACCGCACTGAATTCCCGGGCCGCGGCGGTGCGGCGGAAAACGAAACGGGTGGCCCCTGGGCCACCCGTCCGGTAGTGCAGCAAGGTGCACCGTCCGTTCACGGAGCCGTCCGATCCGGACGGCTCCGCTTCAATACGTCATGCCGTCAGGCTGGCTGCGCCGCGCGTTTCTGCAGCAGCTTGCCGACCAACACCACCAGCGCCGCACCGATGATGCCGAACACAAGGTGCGCATGCGGCACGTGCATCTCGAACCAGGCGGCGTCCACGGGATCGCTCACCAGCATTTCGCCGGCCAGGTAGCCCAGCAGCGCGGCGCCCAGCACGATGATGACGGGAAAGCGGTCCATGACCTTGAGCAGGATGGTGCTGCCGAACACGATCAGGGGGATGGACAGGCCCAGGCCGAGCACCAGCAGCATCAGCTGGCTGCCTTCCGGTCCCTTCTGCGCCGCGGCGGCCACGGCCACCACGTTATCGAGCGACATCACCAGGTCGGCGATCAGGATGGTGCGGATCGCGGCCCAGATATTGTCCTTGGCCGAATGGCCGTCTTCGTCGTCTTCGCCGGTCAGCAGTTGCACGCCGATATAGACCAGCAGCAAGGCGCCGACGATCTTGAGGTAAGGCAGGCTGAGCAGCTTGACCGCGGCAACCGTGAGCACCACCCGCATGATGATGGCGGCGGCGCTGCCCCAGAAGATCGCTTTCTTCTGCTGGGCGGGCGGCAGGTTGCGGGATGCGAGCGCGATCACCACGGCGTTGTCGCCGGAGAGCACGATATTGGTCAGGATGATGGATCCCAGCGCGATCCAGAACGCGGTGGAGGACAGCAGTTCCACGGTAAAGCTCCTCGAGTTTTCTTAAATTATGATTCGAACGCCGCATGGCGACGGGCGATCCAACCGACGACGTCCAGCCGATGATGACGGAATTCGGATGTCTGAGTCTTCAGACATGAGATTTACCGTATCAAGCTTTCGATTCGGTTTCAATCGCCAGTTCGCCAGCCTCGGGAGATACCCTAGGTTCCTGGCGTCCCAGAATGACGCGCCCCCGCGCGAAGGCGGGGGCATCGAGGGCCGGCGGCGCACCTGCGTTCAGGCAGGCCACCCCGGCACCGGCAAATCTCCCGCCCTCGGGCGGGGTCCGCCAGATATCACCAGAAAGCGGCGATTACAGGATCGACTTCAGCAGGCGGCCCATTTCCGACGGATTCTTGGTGACCTTGATACCGCAGGCTTCCATGATTTCCAGCTTGGCTTGCGCCGTGTCGGCACCGCCCGAGATCAGCGCGCCGGCGTGGCCCATGCGCTTGCCCGGAGGCGCGGTCACGCCAGCGATGAAGCCAACCACCGGCTTCTTCATGTTGTCCTTGATCCACTCGGCGGCGTTGGCTTCGTCCGGACCGCCGATTTCGCCGATCATGACCACGGCGTCCGTTTCGGGATCGTCGTTGAACATCTTCATGATGTCGATGTGCTTCAGGCCATTGATGGGGTCGCCACCGATGCCCACTGCCGACGACTGGCCCAGGCCCAGCGCGGTCAGCTGGCCCACGGCTTCATAGGTCAGCGTGCCCGAGCGCGACACCACGCCGATGCGGCCCTTGCGGTGGATATGGCCCGGCATGATGCCGATCTTGATTTCGTCCGGCGTGATCAGGCCAGGGCAGTTCGGTCCGAGCAGCAAGGTCTTCTTGTTGCCCTTACGCATCTTGTCCTTGAGCTCCATCATGTCGCGCACGGGGATGCCTTCGGTGATGCAGACCACCAGGTCCAGGTCAGCGTCGACGGCTTCCCAGATCGCGGCGGCGGCGCCTGCGGGCGGCACGTAGATCACGGAAACGGTGGCGCCGGTGGAGTCCTTGGCGTCCTTCACGCTGGCGTAGATGGGAATGCCTTCGAAGTCTTCGCCGGCCTTCTTCGGGTTCACGCCGGCCACGAAGCAGTTCTTGCCGTTGGCATAGTCGCGGCAGCCACGGGTGTGGAACTGGCCGGTCTTGCCGGTGATGCCCTGGGTGATGACCTTGGTGTCTTTGTTAATCAGAATCGACATGCTGTAATCCTTTGCTTGGCTCCAAGCAGCGCGGGGCCTGGCCCGGCGCGCTGCTCGCGTCGCGTTTTGTTGGCGTTCGTGCGTCTTGGCTTACTTGCCCGCGGCCGCAGCCACCACCTTCTGGGCGGCTTCTTCCATGGTGTCGGCAGCAATGATGGGCAGGCCCGAGTCGGCCAGCATCTTCTTGCCGATTTCCTCGTTGGTACCCTTCATGCGCACGACCAGCGGCACGGACAGCGACACGGCCTTCGACGCAGCGATCACGCCTTCGGCAATCACGTCGCAACGCATGATGCCGCCGAAGATGTTGACCAGGATGGCCTTCAGGTTCGGGTTCTTCAGCATCAGCTTGAACGCTTCGGTCACCTTCTCGGTGGTGGCACCGCCGCCCACGTCGAGGAAGTTGGCCGGCTCGCCGCCGAACAGCTTGATGGTGTCCATGGTGGCCATGGCCAGGCCGGCGCCGTTCACCAGGCAGCCGATGTTGCCGTCCAGCGAGATGTAGGCCAGGTCGAACTTCGAAGCTTCGATTTCAGCCGGATCTTCTTCGTCCAGGTCGCGATAGGCGACGATTTCCGGGTGACGGAACAGGGCGTTGGAGTCGAAGTTGAACTTGGCGTCGAGCGCGATCACCTTACCGTCGCCGGTCAGGATCAGCGGGTTGATTTCGGCCAGCGAAGCATCGGTGTCCCAGAATGCCTTGTACAGGCCTTGCAGGGCCTGGCGGGCTTGCGCCACGCTCGCGTCGGGCACGCCGATCTTGCGGGCGATGTCGTCAGCGTCGGCATCGGCCAGGCCGGTTGCCGGATCGATGATCAGCGTGTGGATCTTTTCCGGGCTGTGGGCAGCGACTTCTTCGATGTCCATGCCGCCTTCGCTGGAAGCCATCAGGGCCACCTTCTGCGAAACGCGGTCCACCACCAGGCTGACGTAGAGTTCCTTCTTGATGTCAGCGCCTTCTTCGACCAGCAGGCGGTTGACCTTCTTGCCTTCCGGGCCGGTCTGGTGCGTGACCAGGGTCATGCCCAGGATGTTGCTGGCGTAGGTCTTCACATCGTCGATGCTCTTGGCCACCTTCACGCCGCCACCCTTGCCGCGGCCGCCCGCGTGGATCTGCGCCTTGACGACCCAGACCGGGCCGCCCAGTTGCTCAGCAGCCTTCAGGGCCTCTTCGACCGAGAACGCGGGGATGCCGCGCGGAACCGGCACATTGTATTTGCGCAGGATTTCCTTGCCTTGGTACTCATGGATATTCATGCGTGTTTCCTTTCGGGTAGGCGTAAAAGTGTAGAGATGGAATCTCGGCGTTTTGCAGGCCGTGCGACTTAGCCGGACGTGCCGGTAGGCCTGCGGGATACGGCGCCGCCTTCGGCGGCGGCGAGCGCCTCCGCTGGCTGCGCCGCCGGGGTCGGGGACCCTTCGGTCCTGATCCTCGGCTTCGGCTGGTGACCATACCAGCGCGGGTAAAACTGGCGCACCACCTCACCTTCGAAATGCAGGGCATGGCAGCCGTGCAACTGGTAAGGGGGTTCGGGATTGGTGTCTTCGGCGCCGGCGTCGCGAATATTGATGACGTCGCCGGCAAAGGCCTGGATCGCGGTGGTCGGCAGCACGCCGGCCAGCTCGGTCAGGTGGGTGCAGCCGGCCACGCCGGACAGACGTTCGCGCACCGCCTTGCGGAAGCCCTTCATCAGGTTCAGGCCGATGAGCTTGCGGTAGGCCGGGCCGATGGTGTCGCACTGCCCGGGGTAAGGCACCCAGTCAGAACAGGCATCGGCGTCCACCACATTCATGCGCACGTCGATCGTGACGCGCAGCCACAGGTCATGCAGGGGCTCGCCCACCGGGCGCACGCCGCCGCCGGCCAGCGGGATCGCACGCGGCTTGGTGTCGGTCAGGCGCGCTTCGATATCCCACAGGCCATCGTCCCTAAGATAGGCCTCGGCCGTGATGGCACGACGATGGCGCAGGGAGCGGTTGACGGGCGGGGAAAGCGGCATGACAGCAGGCTGGAGCGGGGGGAACGGACGGCTAATGAACAGCTACGAACGACCAAAGGACTGCTTTTGGGGGCGGCTGGGCCGGAAAACCGCAGGATTTTAACATGACGGACAACTTTGGCCGGGAACTAACTGCACGCGGTGCTGTTGGAGGCGATTGTCGGGCGGCGGATCGCCTGCTGCGGTGCGGGAAAGCGCGCCCCGAGGCGGTCATGCGGCCCGCGCGGCCAGGCTGCGCGCGGCGCGAATACGCCTACTTGCAACGCAGGTATGCGCCCCGTGCCGGTGCATGATATTGCGGGTGCGTCACGTCGCGCAGGGACACGCCACGACCCGCGGCGGCCCACCTCAGTCGCCGCCGTCCAGCCACTCGTCCGCGCCCTTGATGATGCGGCTGACCACCGAGCGGGAGAAACCGCGGGCCACCAGGAAGCGGATCTGCCTTGCCCGCTCTTCCGGCGTGGCCGGCGGGGCGCCGAAGCGCTTCTGCCAGACCGCGCGGCCCCGCTCCAGCTCGGAATCGCGCAGGCGCTCCTGCAGGTCGGCCAGCTGATCGCTGCCGAGCTGGTGGGTGCGAGCCTCCTGCATGACGCGGGCGGCACCGTAGCGGCTGGCGCGGCGGTGCACCAGGCTGTCGACGAAGCGCGCATTGGACAGCCAGTTCTCGCGCTCGAGCGCGTCCAGCAATTGCTCCAGGGCTTCCGGGGACTCCGCGTGCGGGGCCAGCTTGCGAGCCAGCTCCGTGCGGCTGTGCTCGCGGCGCGACAGGTAGCCGACCGCGCGGGCCTTGAGGGAGAGAGGGGGACGGGTGGCCATGAAGAAAGACGTCGCGAATGCACACCAAATGACACCGGGGCGGCGCGCGCTGTCGCACGTGCCGCCCCGGTCAGGCTCGGATCGCGGCCGGGATTGCCCCGGCCGGCTGCGCTCAGGCCTCGGCGGCAGTGACCGCGGCGGCAGGCGTGCCGTTCATCAGCACCACGCCCAGCGATTCGCGCACCTTGTTCTCGATCTCGTCGGCGATATCGGGATTCTCGCGCAGGTATTCGCGCGCATTGTCCTTGCCCTGGCCGATCTTCTCGCCCTTGTAGCTGTACCAGGCGCCCGACTTCTCGACGACCTTGGCATCCACGCCGAGATCGATGATTTCGCCCTGGCGCGAGATGCCCTGGCCATAGAGGATGTCGAAGAACGCCTCGCGGAACGGCGGCGAGACCTTGTTCTTGACCACCTTGACCTTGGTTTCGTTGCCGATCACGTCGTCGCCCTTCTTGATCGAGCCGATGCGGCGGATATCGAGGCGGACCGACGCGTAGAACTTCAGCGCGTTACCGCCGGTGGTGGTTTCGGGCGAACCGAACATCACACCGATCTTCATGCGGATCTGGTTGATGAAGATCACCAGGCAGTTGGTGCGCTTGATGGTGCCGGTCAGCTTGCGCAGCGCCTGGCTCATCAGGCGGGCCTGCAGGCCGGGCAGCGAATCGCCCATCTCGCCTTCGATTTCGGCCTTGGGCACCAGTGCCGCCACCGAGTCGATGACGATCAGGTCGACCGAGCCGGAGCGCACCAGCGCGTCGGTGATTTCCAGCGCCTGCTCGCCGGTGTCGGGCTGGGAGATCAGCAGATCACCCACGGACACGCCCAGCTTGCCGGCATAGTTGACGTCGAGTGCGTGCTCGGCGTCGATAAAGGCGCAGGTGCCGCCCAGCTTCTGCATCTCGGCCACCACCTGCAGCGTCAGCGTGGTCTTGCCCGAGGATTCCGGACCGTAGATTTCCACCACGCGGCCGCGCGGCAGGCCGCCGACGCCCAGCGCGATGTCCAGGCCCAGCGAGCCGGTGGACACGACCTGGATATCCTGATCGATGTCGGCTTCGCCCAGTTTCATGATCGAGCCCTTGCCGAACTGCTTCTCGATCTGGGCCAGCGCGGCCGCCAGCGCCTTCTGCTTTTCGGCGTTCACGCCAGCACTCGCCTTCTTGCCGTCATCCATGGTCGTCCTTCCATCAATGGTGTATAAATAGGCCGCATGTGGCGCGCTGCCTGCTTTTGCGGGCTTGCGCCCGCCCCGCGCCGCGCAACTCGCCACGCGACTTGCGCGTAAAAGAGGCGGCTAGTAATCCGGTAAATGCCGGCCCGCGCAAAGCGCGACCGGAACAAGCGGGTACTGTATAAAAAAACAGTATGCTTGGCAAGCCCCACCCGCGTCACCTGGCAACGACGGGTCACAAAAGGTGCGCCAAAGCCGAGCCTGGGTGGAGACAACCATGCGTATTCTGATCGCCGAAGATGACGATGTGCTGGCCGACGGCCTCACGCGCTCCCTGCGCCACTCCGGCTATGCCGTAGATCATGTCGCCAGCGGGGTGGAGGCCGATTCGGCGCTGTCCACCCAGACCTTCGACCTGCTGATCCTCGACCTCGGCCTGCCGCGCATGCCCGGCCTGGAAGTGCTCAAGCGCCTGCGCGCGCGCGGCGCCATGGTGCCGGTGCTGATCCTGACCGCGGCCGACGGCGTGGACGAGCGCGTCAAGGGACTGGACCTGGGCGCCGACGACTACATGGCCAAGCCCTTTGCCCTGTCCGAGCTGGAGGCACGCGTGCGCGCGCTGGTGCGGCGCGGGTCCGGCGGCGGTGCCACGCTGACGCGGCACGGGCCGCTCGCCTTCGACCAGGTCGGCCGCATCGCCTACCTGAACGAACAGATGCTGGACCTTTCCGCGCGCGAGGTGGGGCTGCTGGAAATCCTGCTGACCCGCACCGGGCGGCTGGTATCGAAGGAGCAACTGGTGGACCACCTGTGCGAATGGGGCGAGGAGGTCAGCAACAACGCCATCGAAGTCTACGTGCACCGGCTGCGCAAGAAGATCGAGGTGGGCGGCATCCGCATCGCCACGGTTCGCGGCCTGGGCTATTGCCTGGAGAAATTCCAGGCTGCCGCGGTCCACGGCTAGGAGACACCATCCGCGCCTTGCCTTCCCCTGCTTACCCTGGTTACGCCACTCCGGCCACTCCGGACCACCCTACTCCCGTCTCATGAGCCTGCTGCGACTGCCCCGGCGGCGCGCGCGGGCCGCACGGCCCGCGCCGCCCGCATCGTCCCCGGACGGATCCGCCTCGCCGGATGCCGGCGTCGCCGACGAAGCGCTGGCCGAAGCCCTGCCGCACCTTGAGGACAGCGCCGGCCATCCGTCCCCGCGCTCGCTGTTCGGCGAGATCCTGGACTGGATGCTGGCCCCGCTGCTGCTGCTCTGGCCGATGAGCATCGCGGTGACCTACCTGGTGGCCAAATCCATCGCCAACGGCCCGTTCGACCGCTCGCTGGAAGCCAGCGCCATCGTGCTCTCGCAGCAGGTGCGCGAGGTCAACGGGCGCGTCACGCTGCAGCTGCCGCTGTCCGCGCGCGAGATCCTGCGTGCCGACGAGAGCGACAACATCTACTACCAGGTAGTCGGCACGCACGGCGAGTTCGTGGCCGGCGACAACGACCTGCCGCTGCCCAGCGAGGACGACCGCGGCCACGCCGGGCTGGTGTCGCTGCGCGACGACCGGGTGGCCGGCAACGACGTGCGCGTCGCCTACACCTATGTCGATCTCAAGCACGGCGGCGACACGCAGCCGGTGCTGGTGCAGGTGGGCGAGACCCTGGACAAGCGCGCGCGCCTGGCCAACGAGATCATCAAGGGCGTGATCCTGCCGCAGTTCGTGATCCTGCCGCTCGCGGTGGTGCTGGTGTGGTTCGGCCTGACGCGCGGGCTGGCGCCGCTGACCGCGATCCAGCAACGCATCCGCGCGCGCAATCCCGGCGATACCAGCCCCATCGACGAGCACGCCGCGCCGCAGGAGATCACGCCGCTGGTGGCGTCCTTCAACGACCTGCTGGCGCGCCTGGACATGTCGGTGCAGACACAGAAGCGCTTTATCGCCGATGCCGCGCACCAGATGAAGACCCCGCTGGCCGGGCTGCGCATGCAGGCCGAACTGGCGCAGCGCGAACAGTCGCCCGAGGAATTGCGCAAGTCGCTGGCGCAGATCGCCGGCAGCTCGGAACGCACGGCCCACCTGGTGACGCAGCTGCTGTCGCTGGCGCGCACGGAGAACCTGGCCGGTGCCGGCAGCATGGCGCCGCTGGACCTGGGCGCGCTGGCGCGCGAGGTGGTCAAGGACTGGCTGCCGCAGGCCTGGGCCCGCAGCATCGATCTCGGCGTCGACGCCGACGATCATCCCGTCATGGTGCAGGGCAACCGCCTGATGCTCACTGAAATGCTGAACAACCTGATCGACAACGCGATCCGCTACACCCCCGCGGGCGGCCACGCCACCGTGCGCGCAAGGGCGGACGCCTTCGAACCGTTCGCCTACCTCGAGGTGGAGGACACCGGCCCGGGCATCCCGGTGGCCGAGCGCGAGCGCGTGATGGAGCGCTTCTACCGCGTGCTGGGCACGCAGACCCAGGGCAGCGGCCTGGGCCTGGCCATCGTGCGCGAGATCGTGCAGCAGCACGGCGGCGATGTCAGCATCGTCGACAACGTCTACCAGTCCGAGCCGCGCCTGGCCGGCGCCTGCTTCCGCATCACGCTGCGCCGGCCCGTCGCCGGAGATACGGCATGAGCGGCGCCGCCCGCCCGCCCGGCCCGCGCGCCGCGGCAGGCCAGCCCGGTTCGGCCGCGCGGCACGCGTGGCGCCGCAACCTGCGCTGGATCGCCGCGCTGCTGGCAATCTGGTTCGTGGTCACCTTCGTGGTCAGCTGGTTCGCGCGCGAGCTGCGTTTCGACTTCTTCGGCTGGCCCTTCTCGTTCTGGGTAGGCGCGCAGGGTGCGCTGATCATCTACGTACTGATGGCAGCCCTCTACGCCTGGCGCATGAACCTGGCTGACGACGAAGCCGGCGAGGACGAAGCCGCCGCCCGGCCCGGGATGGACGCGCGGCGGGAGGATGCTGCATAGCAAGAAGGCGCCTGCGCCGCGTCGCGATGAACCCTCCCGCGCCCAACCCGGACCCCGGACGTCGCGCCGCAACAATCCCGCACCCCGCATTTCGCTAGCGTATACCCCGAGCGTTTAGTGGCGAACTCGGCGGAAATTGTCAGAACTCAGTAAGTTTCGCCTCCCACAATCCATTGAACTTCGGTGACTGTCCCGTGTCCGCAAGCGCGTTCCGGCTGTCCACCCGAAAGATTCCGATGACAAAACGGAGGAGACAAATGGCTAATGCGCAGAACGTGGCGATGCCTGGCGGCAGCGCCCAGGGCACGGCGATGACGGCCGAAGAGAGGAAGGTGATTTTCGCCTCCTCGCTCGGCACGGTATTCGAGTGGTACGACTTTTACCTGTACGGTTCGCTGGCGGCCATCATCGCCAAGCAGTTCTTCGCCGGGCTCGATCCCACCGCGGCCTTCATCTTCGCGCTGCTGGCATTCGCCGCCGGCTTCATCGTGCGGCCGTTCGGCGCACTGGTGTTCGGCCGCCTCGGCGACATGATCGGGCGCAAGTACACATTCCTGGTGACCATCCTGATCATGGGTGTGTCGACCTTCATCGTGGGCCTGCTGCCGGGCTTCACCACCATCGGCTGGGCGGCGCCGATCATCCTGATCGCGCTGCGCATGCTGCAGGGCCTCGCGCTCGGCGGCGAGTACGGCGGTGCCGCCACCTACGTAGCAGAGCACGCGCCGCACGGCAAGCGCGGCGCCTACACGGCGTGGATCCAGACCACCGCCACGCTCGGCCTGTTCCTGTCGCTGATCGTGATCCTGCTGTGCCGCAACCTGACCGGAGCCAACTTCGACGTGTGGGGCTGGCGCATCCCGTTCCTGGTCTCGATCCTGCTGCTGGCCGTGTCGGTGTATATCCGCCTGTCGATGAGCGAATCGCCCGCCTTCCAGAAGATGAAGGCCGAGGGCAAGACCTCCAAGGCACCGCTGACCGAAGCCTTCGGCCAATGGCGCAACATGAAGATCGTGATCCTGGCGCTGGTGGGCCTGACCGCCGGCCAGGCCGTGGTCTGGTACACGGGCCAGTTCTACTCGCTGTTCTTCCTGACCCAGGTGCTCAAGGTCGACGCCACCACCGCCAACCTGCTGATCGCGGGCGCCCTGGTGATCGGCACGCCGTTCTTCATCTTCTTCGGCTCGCTGTCCGACAAGATCGGCCGCAAGTGGATCATCATGGCCGGCTGCGCGCTGGCGATGCTGACCTACTTCCCGCTGTTCAAGGCCCTCACCCACTACGCCAACCCGGCACTGGAACGCGCTCAGCAGACCGCCCAGATCGTCGTCACCGCCGATCCCAAGCAATGCTCCTTCCAGGGCAGCCCGATCGCCCGCGAGATCGATTTCCGCAGCTCCTGCGACATCGTCAAGCGGACCCTGGCACAAGCCTCCGCCAGCTATGAAGTGGTGGAAGCCCCGGCCGGCACGGTGGCCTCGGTGAAGATCGGCGACAAGCAGATCAACGCCTTCAACGCCTCGCTGGATTCCGCTGGCCACAGCTTCGACGACGCCAGCAAGAAACAGATCGCCGCGTTCAAGAAGGAAGTGGGCGGCTCGATGGCCTCGGCCGGCTACCCGACCAAGGCAGACCCGGCGCAGATGAACACCATCATGGTGCTGGTGGTCCTCGTCATCCTGGTCATCTACGTGACCATGGTGTACGGCCCGATCGCCGCCATGCTGGTCGAACTGTTCCCGACCCGCATCCGCTACACCTCCATGTCGCTGCCGTAYCACATCGGCAACGGCTGGTTCGGCGGCCTGCTGCCCACCATCTCCTTTGCCCTGGTGGCGCAGAACGGCAATATCTACTACGGCCTCTGGTACCCGATCATCATCGCCGGCGTGACCCTGGTCATCGGCTCGCTCTTCGTCCGCGAGACCAAGGACGTGAATATCTACGCGAACGACTGAGACTGATGGTTGTACAGGACTGATCCGGTAATCAGTCGCTCCAGCCGGCGGGCCGCAAGGTCCGCCGGCTTTTTTCCGGCTGGCGCAGGCGGCTTCCGGAGGTCCTCGAAACTTTTTTGCGGAAGGTGTTGACAGGATCGAAAGCCAAGGTATAATTTCGGTCTTCAACGGCGAATTAGCTCAGTCGGTTAGAGCGACGGAATCATAATCCGCAGGTCCGGGGTTCGAATCCCTGATTCGCCACCATATTTCTGGCTCTCTCTTCGTTTGCGACAGAGAAGGCTGGCAAGCAGTACGCATCATGTGAAAACCCCTTTCGGCCGACAGGCAGGAAGGGGTTTTTGCATTGTGGCCTCCCGAAGTTCGACTTCCGGAGAACATGGTTTCATGGATGCGCGACATATTCGGCGCTTGACTGGGACGTCAGCTCTGAGCACGGCTTCGGCCATTTCGCGATGCACTCTGAAGCCTCCAAGCGGATGCCCCGGCGTTGCCGCCGGGGCATCCGCATTCCTCTCAATCAATCCGCGAAATCGGTGGCCTCGGAGGAACCCCTCCACACTTCGAGGTCCTTCGCGACGGCCCTGGCCTTGTCTGCCGCAAGTTCGTTGGCGATCTTGCCCGCAAACAGATGCAGCGGCGGCGATTCGACGCTGGCGGCCTGGATGATCAATCGTGCCAGCTGGTCAGGATCTCCAGCCTGGTGGCCGTGCAGCGTGCCGAGATGCAAGTCGAGCGAAGCCTTGGCCTCCGAGTAGTCGTCGATCTGGCGCTTGGCCACTGCAAGCGCACCGCTCGACAGGAAATCGGTGCGGACCGGACCGGGATAGACCACCGTGGCGCGAATGCCGCTGCCGACAAGCATCGTGTCCACGCGGCTGGAGGGCGACCTTGCCGGCGCCACGATACGGTTGCTGGAAGTATTGACGGTGCCGCTCGATGCACAGGTGCTGGGGCCAGGTATCGTGCGAGAGATCTGCTATCGCGTGCTGACGGGCGAGCAAGGCGGGTCGATGCGTGCGGCGCTGGCGCATCACGGCCGGTTCGGACGCGTGGCGCGGGCACTCAAGCGGATTCACACCGATTACGCGACGCCGCTCAACGTCGCGCGTCTTGCCGAGGAAGCCGGCATGAGCGTGCCGGCGTTTCACGCCAACTTTCGCACGGTGACGCAGACATCCCCGATCCAGTACATCAAGTCCACCCGCCTTCATCAGGCGCGATTGATGATGATCCGCGACGGCGTGACCGCCGCGGCGGCAGCGGGGCGCGTCGGCTACGAAAGCGCGTCCCAGTTCGGCAGGGAGTTCAAGCGCTTGTTTGGCCGGACGCCGGTCGAGGAAGTGCGCGACATGCGCGAGTCGTTCACGCTCTCGCCGGCGGTCCGTTTCGGCACGTAGGCACTCACTAAGCGGCCACATCCACATGGAGCGCGCCCAACGCGGCAAGCTGCGGCCCATCGGCGCGGGTCGCCGCCAGGGGCTATCTCAGGCGATGACCTTCTACTCTGCGACAGGCTGCTCGCGCATGCGACGGGCTTCCTCACGCAGGAACTGCTGGTAATCGTCCAGATCGCCGTCGAAGGGCTCGACGCCGCCCTTGGTGACCAGCCAGAACTCGTCGCATACGGCGCGCAGCAGGGCCCGGTCGTGACTGACCAGCATCACCGTGCCTTCGAATTCGTTGAGCGCCATGCCTAGCGCTTCGCGCGTGGCCAGGTCGAGGTGGTTGGTAGGCTCGTCGAGCAGCAGCAAGTTGGGGCGCTGCCACACGATCATGCACAACACGAGCCGTGCCTTTTCGCCGCCGCTCATCGTGCTAACCGCCTGATGGACCCTGTCGCCACTGAAGTTGAAGGTGCCGAGGAAGGTGCGAAGCGATTGTTCGGTGCCACTCTGGCCGGGGGCGCGCATGTGCGGCGGCGTGTCCTTGGCAAGGCGGATCATGTGTTCCATCGGCGTGTCGAGCGGGCGCAGCACGTCGAGTTCCTGCTGTGCGAAGTAGCCGATGTTCAGGCCTTTGCCTTCGCTGATTTCGCCGGCAATCGGCGCCAGCGCGTGCGCCACCGTCTTCACCAGCGTGGACTTGCCTTGGCCGTTGGCACCGAGAATGCCGATGCGCTGCCCGGCCAGCACGGAACGGTTGATGCCCCGCACGATGACCGTGGGCGGCGTGCCCGGCAGTGCGCCGGCCGGCGCCGGGTAGCCGAAGCTCGCGTCCAGCATCGACAACAGCGGGTTCGGGACGTTGAGCGGTTCCTTGAACTCGAAGTTGAACTCTGCGTCGGCAAGCACCGGTGCGATCTTCTCCATGCGTTCGAGCGCCTTGACCCGGCTCTGCGCCTGCTTCGCCTTCGAGGCCTTGGCCTTGAAACGGTCGATGAATTTCTGCAGGTGGGCGATCTTGTCCGCCTGCTTGGCCACCGCGGCCTGCTGCAACACGAGCTGCTCGGCGCGCATGTCTTCGAACTTGCTGTAGTTGCCGCCATAACGCACGAGCTTGGCGTTGTCGACGTGCACCGTCACCTGCGTCACCGCGTCGAGGAATTCGCGGTCGTGGCTGATCACTACCAGGGTGCCTTGATAGCGCTTGAGCCACGCTTCCAGCCAGACCAGCGCGTCGAGGTCAAGGTGATTGGTCGGCTCGTCGAGCAGCAGCAGGTCGGACGGGCACATGAGCGCGCGCGCCAGCTGCAGTCGCATGCGCCAGCCGCCGGAGAAACTGTTGACCGGGTGGCTGAGCTGCTCGGCACTGAAGCCAAGGCCCAGGATCAGCGCTTGGGCACGTGCGGGGGCGTCGTGTGCACCGGCGTCGTGCAGGGCCATGTAGGCGTGCGCCATGAGCATGCCGTCGTCGCTGGCCTCGGCGGCGGCTACTTCGGCCTGCGCGGCCAGCAGCACGGTGTCACCCTCGACCACGAAGTCGGTCGCGCTCTGCTCGGTCTCCGGCATATCCTGTGCGACCTGCCCCATCTTCCATGCAGCGGGAATCGAGAACTCGCCGCTGTCTTCGTGCAGCGTGCCGTTGAGAAGACCGAAGAAGGACGACTTGCCGGCGCCATTGCGGCCGACAAGACCAATCTTTTCGCCGGGGTTGAAGGTGGCGGACGCGCTGTCGAGTACGACATTGACGCCGCGGCGCAGCGTGACATTACGGACGGAAATCATAGGGAACCACTTCGGAGAAGATCGGCATCATAGCCGACCGGACGTGCAGGCCCGTCTCTTTTCTGGCCGCACGCCTGAAGAGCCGCTTGCGCCTTGCAGCGCCCACCGGCCACAAAGCAAGGCAGGCGCTGGCGCACCGGGCGTTCCGGCTGAAAAGCCGGCGAACATGGCGGTGAATGACGGTTCTTGGGCCGGGAAGCGCCATTGTGCAGGTGGCTTGAGCCATGGGCGGCGAACGCGCCAAGTGCGGAACCGAAGTATTCGAGCGCAAGCAAGGCACCGTAGAACGGGGCCACGGAGATCGCGAGAAACCTGCAGACCGAGCCGGACGTACAGTGGCACGCCTCGTTGCGCAGGGACATTGCTCGATGAGTGACGCCGAGAGCACCCGCCGGCCCGCTGTCATTCTGATCCGCGGCTCCCGCCCTCGACGGCCGTTCGCACGGCTCCGACGTAGATGCGTGAACGCCTTCGAGCCAAAGGCGCTGCGGGATCCCCAGATTCAAACCGGTCCGTTCTGCGGCCTGAAACCCCCATGCTGACAACAACAGTTGTCAGCATGGGACGTTACCAGGCTTTGAAAAGCACTCTGCCACGAAGGGCGCAGCGCAGCTAAACATGCGGGGTAGCGTCAGTATCATGCCGCCGCAATGCGCCAGGTCCGCGGTCCGCTTTCGTGGACGCTATTGCCGCTGGCATCCACGGCGACGACGAGGGGCAGGTTCTCCACATCGAACTCGTAGATGGCTTCCATGCCGAGATCGCCAAACGCAAGGACGCGAGAGGACCGGACCGCCTTGGAGATCAGATAGGCGGCGCCTCCGGTCGCCGCCAGATAGACGCAGCCGTTTTTCACGATCGCGCCGATCGCATCCGGTCCGCGCTCGGCCTTGCCGATCATGCCGATCAAGCCGGTGGACGCAAGCATGCGCTCCGCRAACTTGTCCATTCGTGTTGATGTGGTCGGGCCGCAGGGACCCACTACCTCATCACGCACAGGATCAACGGGCCCGACGTAATAGATCATGCGATTGCGGAAGTCCACTGGCAGGCGCTCGCCACGCGAGAGCATCYCGTCGATACGCTKGTGTGCGGCATCGCGTCCGGTCAGCATGCGCCCCGACAGGAGCAGGGTCTCGCCGGCTAGCCAGGTGCAGGTTTCCTCCCGGGTCAGGGTGTTCAGATCGACCCGGCGGCTCGCTGTGCCGTCGGGCAAGGGCAGGTCCGGCCAGAGRTCGGGAGACGGTGGAGCCAGCATGACCGGGCCGCTGCCATCGAGTTCGAAGCGGGCATGCCGCGTTGCCGCGCAATTCGGCACGACGGCGACAGGCATGCTCGCCGCATGCGTGGGGTAGGTAGCGATCTTGACATCGAGCACGGTGGTCAATCCGCCRAGGCCCTGTGCCCCGATRCCRAGCGCATTGATGCGGTCATGGATGTCGATGCGTAGCGCTTCCAACGCATTGCGCGGGCCCCGRGCCTTGAGATCGAGCATGTCGAGCGGCGCCGTCAGGCTCTGCTTGGCCAGCAGCATGGCTTTCTCGGCCGTGCCGCCGACGCCGATGCCAAGCATGCCCGGCGGACACCAGCCGGCRCCCATCGACGGCACCATGCTGACGATCCAGTCCGCGACCGAATCGCTAGGCATCAGCACCGCGAACTTGCTCTTGTTCTCGCTGCCGCCGCCCTTGGCCATCACGTCGACCACTACGGTGTTGCCGGGTACGAGTTCGACATGGACGACCGCCGGTGTGTTGTCGCCGGTATTGCGCCGCGCGAACAGCGGATCYTCGACGATGCTGGCACGCAGCGTATTGTCGGGATCGAGGTACGCACGACGCACGCCTGCATTGGCAGCGTCAACKACGCYCGACGGGAATCCGTCGAGCCGGACGTCCATGCCGACGCGTATGAAGATGTTGACGATGCCCGTATCCTGACAGATCGGACGCCTGCCTTCCGCGCACATCCGCGAGTTGATCAGGATCTGGGCAATCGCCTGTTTCGCCGGCTCGCTGGCCTCGCGTTCGTAGGCGGCGGCGAGGTGCCGGATATAGTCGGGAGGATGATGGTGACTGATGAACTGCAGGGCCGCGGCGATGCTGTCGACAAAGTCTCCATACGAAACGACGGTGGTCATGATGCCGGCCACCCCGCTTCAGAAGCGTTGCTCGCGGAACAGGCCGAGCTTCTCCTGCGCGACGCGATCCGAGTACGAGAACAACACAAGGTCCCGACTGGCATGCAGCGTGTAACGGCTCCAGCCCGGCACCACGGCGATATCGTGCGGCGCGAGCTCGAGCCGCTGGTCGCCGATCATCACATGGCCGCTGCCTTCCACGCAGACGAAGACCATGCTGTCGGTCGAGCGGTACGGCAAGGTCGCGAAGCCGGATGGCAGCAGCCGGATCATGGTGGCGATCGTCGGCATGGCCCAGCCGCCGTCCACCGGATTTGTGTAGCGCATGAGATGACCGGTGTGCGGATCGGGCGCGCCGGCGTGTGGCAACGCGAACAGCGCCTCCCGCGTGCGCGCGTAGGGATAGTTGAAGACCGGGGAATTCAACGTGGACGCCTGGTAGCCTACCGGCAACAGACCTGTGCCGTAGCGTGCGAGTGCATCGCCCGCGGGTCGCGTGACCGGTGCTTCGCCCGAATCGAACTCCTCGCGGAAGCCACCGTTGAAGAATGACACGATGGGAATATCGAGGCCATCCAGCCAGACCATGGGCGCGTTGCCCTCGTGGCCATGATGGTGCCATGTCCAGGCCGGCGTGATGACGAAATCGCCGGGTTCCATATAGGTCTTCTCGCCGTCCACGGCAGTGTAGGCGCCCGAGCCTTCGACGATAAAGCGCAATGCCGATTGGGTATGGCGGTGCGCGGGGGCGACCTCACCAGGCAGGAGCAGCTGAAGTCCGGCATACATCGTGCTGGTGATGCGCGAGGAGCCTGGCAGGCCCGGATTCTCCATCAGCAGCACGCGCCGTTCTGCTTCCTCGGCCGAAATCAGCGTCGCCGATTCCATCAGGTAGGGACGGGCCGTGGCGTAGGACCAGCGGTGCGCCACGCCAGCGGGTGTGGGTTCCGAAGGAATCAGCTTGCGCAGCCGCGTCCAGAGGGCACCCATCGCATGCGGTTCCAGTTCGCGGTAGAACGCGTCGCGCCGGGTCAACAGGTCAGGAGTGGGGTTGATTGTCATGATCGGATGTTGCATCGATATCAGTGGGCGACTACGTAATCTGGCTGGGCACTCGGCGCTGCCACACGAAAGGCCTCGTGACGCATGCAGTGCTCGTAGGCACGGCGCACACGGGGGAAAGGGTCGAGGCTGAACGCTGCACGCTGCGCATTGGCGACTTGCGGAACCAGGCAGCAGTCGGCCAGGGTGGGCGCGTCGCCGACGCACCAGCCGCCGTCCGCGGGCAGCCACGGCTCCAACGCGCTGAAGCCGGCCGTGAGCCAGTGTGCGACCCACTCGGCCTTGTCAGCGTCGGCAATACCAAGGCGGGCGCTGAGATACTTCTGCACGCGCATATTGTTCAACGGGTGCAAGTCACAGGCGATGGTCAACGCGAACTCCATTACACGTATGCGAGCCGGACCATCGGCGGGAATCAGCCGCGGCACGGGCCACTTGCGATCGAGATGGTCGATGATCGCCAGTGATTGCGTGATGGTCTGCTCGCCATCGTGCATCGTCGGAACCAGCCGGTTCGGATTGAGCGCCTGATACTCAGGCCGGTTCTGCTCGCCGGCGCGCAGGTTCACGCCGATATGGTTCCAGGGGATGTTCTTCAGCGCCATGGCGATGCGCACCCGATACGCCGCGGAACTGTTGAAGAAGTTGTGCAGATCCATGCTCAGGCCGCCTTCAGGCTACGCGCACTTCAACATCGGTGAGCCCGGCGACGCCGCCGCGCATGACATCGCCGCTGCGCACCGGCCCGACGCCTTCGGGCGTGCCGGTGAAGACGAGGTCGCCAGGCTGCAGTTCAAAGAACGTCGACAGGTTGGCGATGATTTCAGGCACCGACCAGATCAGGTTCTCCAGGTCGCTGCGCTGGCGGTCCTGTCCATCGACCTGCAGCCAGATCTCTCCGGCGGCGGGATGGCCGACCGCGCTGGCGGGATGCAGCAGCGAAACTGGCGCGGACTGATCGAAGCCCTTGCCGAGTTCCCAGGGGCGGCCTCGGTCGCGCGCCGCGATCTGCAGGTCGCGCCGCGTCATGTCGATACCGACCCCATAGCCCCAGATGTGCGCATTGGCATGCTCGACCGGTATGTTCCGGCCCGCGCGGCCGATCGCCACCACGAGTTCAATCTCGAAGTGGAACTGCTCGGTCGCCGGCGGATAGGCGATTTGCGCGCCGGCGCCCACTGGTGCGACCACAATGGCATCGGCAGGCTTGCAGAAGAAGAACGGCGGCTCCCGGCTCGGGTCCATGCCCATCTCGCGCACGTGCGCGGCGTAGTTGCGGCCAACACAGTAGATGCGGCGAACGGGAAACTGGTCGTTGCCGCCAACCACGGGAATCGTAACGGCAGGAATGGGCGGAATTACAAAGGTCATGTGG
>NZ_JBFTNF010000035.1:0-73436 GCF_056397345.1 Cupriavidus sp. 05N38 | reverse complement strand
CCCCACCACGAAACCTCCAGCCTCAGTAACACTGTTCGGCTCTGCCCCTGCCGGCCAGGCAGTCCGCTTTCTTTGCCTACTTTCTTTTCGGAAAAAAGAAAGTAGGTCGCTCCGGGGGAGCGAAAGCCTTTGACTTTGACTTTGAAGCTGACGTTGACGTTAAGACCTTGACTTTGATGTCAAAACCTATCGACCTCAAAACACCACCCCCCGCCAAAACCATAAAAAATCAAATAACACAAACTCAACGCGCCTCAACAAACCCCAATACAGTCTCCAACATCACCCGCAACGCGGGCTGGATCCGCGTAGCCAGCGCCTCCTCATAAGCAAACGGATAAACCTCACTCATATACGCCGACTGCGTCAGCTCCAGCTGCACGGCATGCACGCCTTGCGCGGGCGCGCCGTACTGGCGGGTGATATAGCCGCCCTTGTAGCGCCCGTTCAGCACCGCGGTGTGGCCCGGCACGGCGCTGGCGATGTCCAGCAACTGGCTGGCGAGCTCCAGGTCGCAGCTCGCGCCGTCGGCGGTGCCGAGATTGAAGTCCGGCAGCTTGCCCTCGAAGAAACGCGGCAGCACCGAGCGGATCGAATGCGCGTCCCACAGCGCGATGGTGCCGTGCTCGGCCTGCAGGCGGGCGAGTTCCGCGCGAATGGCGGCGTGGTACGGTTGCCAGACAGCTTCGCGGCGCGCGGCGATCTCGTCGTCGGTGGGCAGGCTGCCGTCGGCGTAGACCGGGGTCTTGTCGAAGGTATCGACCGGGCACAGGCCGGTGGTGTCCTGGCCGGGATAGAGGTTGGCGTTGTCGGGCGGGCGGTTCAGGTCCACCACGTAGCGCGAGTGCGTGGCCACCAGGATGGAGGCGCCGAGTTCGCGCGCGAAATCGTAGAGACGCTCGAGGTGCCAGTCGGTATCGGGCACGGTGCGCGCCTCGGCCGTGAGGCGGCCGGACACGGAGGCAGGCAGATGGGTGCCGACATGCGGCATCGACACCAGCAGCGGGCGGGTGCCGCGATGGAGCATGAAGGCGGGGGTATCGGTCGAGAAGGACATATCGTATTGTTTGCTGCTTGATGTTGCCGTTGGGTCCGATCCTGTGCCGCCCGCTTGCGCGCCAGAAGCTTGTAGCGTCAAGCATCGGCACGCGAGGCGGCGCCGGGATTCAGTCGGTCAGCAGGCTGGCACGGGCAGCGGCGAAACGCTCGCCTGACTGCGCCTGCAGGGGGTGAGCGCCATGCTGCACCCGGATGCGGCCGGCGGTGCGGACTTCCGCTAGTGTCTCATGCCCGTGGCTGGCGAACACATGGACCGCCAGCGCCTGGCTGCCGGCGAGGCCGGCCAGGGCCGGATGCGCGCCGTCGAGCACGGCGAAGTCCGCCTGCTGCCCGACCGCCAGCGCGCCGATGGCACGGCCAGAAGCGCGCGCGCCGCCGGCCGCGGCGTCGAGGTAGAGACGGTCCGCCACCTGGCGGTGCGTCTCGGATGCCAGCACATTGCGGCGCTGCAGGCCGAGGCGCTGGCCGTACTCGAACAGCCGCAGTTCTTCCGCCACGCTGACGCTGGCGTGGCTGTCCGAGCCGATGCCCCACACGCCGCCCTGCGCCAGGTAGGGCGCGGCCTCGAACACGCCGTCGCCGAGATTGGCCTCGGTGGTGGGGCAGATGCCGGCCACCGCGCCGCTGTGCGCCAGGCGCCGCCGTTCGTCCCAGTCCATGTGGGTGGCGTGCACCAGGCACCAGCGCGCGTCGACCTCGGCATGGTCGAGCAGCCAGGCCACCGGGCGCGTGCCGGTGAGCGTGATGCATTCGTCCACCTCGCGCTGCTGCTCGGCGATATGGATATGCACCGGGGCGTGCGCGTCCATCGCGTGCAGGCCGGCCACGGCTTCGGCCAGGCTTTGCGGCGGCACCGCGCGCAGCGAGTGCGGGGCCAGCCCCAGGCGCGCCTGTCCGTGGCAATGCGGAGCCAGCCGTGCAAGCAGGTCGAGCATGGCGCCGGTCTCGTGCAGGAAGCGGCGCTGTTCGGCCAGCGCGGGCTTGCCGCCGAAGCCGGCGCTCTGGTACAGCACCGGCAGCAGCGTGATGCCGATGCCGGCATTGTGTGCCGCGCGCAGCAGGCGCAGCGACATCTCGGCGGGATCGGCGTAGGGCTTGCCGTCCTCGGCGTGATGCACGTAGTGGAACTCGCACACGCTGGTGTAGCCGGCGCGCAGCATCTCGATATAGAGCTGCGTGGCGATGGCTTCCAGCGTGTCGGGCGAGAGCCGCAGCGCGAACTGGTACATCAGCCTGCGCCAGCTCCAGAAGGAGTCGCTCTCGCCGCTGTCGCCGGCCGCATCGCTGCGGTACTCGGTCAGGCCGGCGAAGCCGCGCTGGAAGGCGTGCGAATGCAGGTTGGGCATCCCGGGCAGCACCGGGCCGGCGGCGCGCGGCACGCCCGCCGCGGCAACGGCACCGGCCTGCACGGTGGTGAGGCGGCCGCTGTCATCCCATTGCAGCAGCACGTCGCGCGCCCAGCCCTGGGGCAGCAGCGCCTCGGCGGCAAACAACTGGCTGGCGCTCATGCCTGGGCTCCCTTGGCCGGATAGACGCGGCCTTGCCGCACCACCGCCGCGGCCGGATTGCGGCCGAACCAGTAAGCCAGCTCGGCGGGAGAGTCGACCTGCCACAGCACGAAATCGGCGGCGCGCCCGGCCGCCAGCAAGCCATGCCGGTCGGCCGCGCCCAGTGCGCGCGCGGCATGCCGCGTGACGCCCGCCAGCACTTCCGGCACGGTCATCCTGAACAGGGTGCACGCCATATTCATCATCAGCAGCAGCGAAGTGACCGGCGAGGTACCGGGATTGTGGTCGGTGGAGATCGCCATCGGCACGCCGTACTGGCGCAGCAGCGCAAGCGGCGGCAGCTTGGTGTCACGCAGGAAATAATAGGCGCCGGGCAGCAGGACCGCCACCGTGCCGGACTCGGCCATGGCGGCCACGCCCGCTTCGTCCAGATGTTCCAGATGATCGGCGGAAAGTGCCTGGTGGCGCGCGGCCAGCGCGCTGCCGCCGAGGTTGCTCAGTTGCTCGGCATGGAGCTTGACGCGCAGGCCGTGGCGCGCCGCGGCCTCGAACACGCGCCCGGTCTGCGCCAGGCTGAAGCCGACCGATTCGCAGAAGGCGTCCACGGCATCGACCAGCCCTTCCCCGGCCAGCGCCGGCATCATGGTGTCGCACACCAGCGCGATGTAGTCGTCGGCGCGGCCGGCGTATTCCGGCGGCAGCGCGTGTGCGCCGAGGAAGGTGGTGTGCACCGTGACGCCGAAGGCTTCGCCCAGGCGGCGCGCCACGCGCAGTTGCTTGCGCTCGGTGGCGAGGTCCAGGCCGTAGCCGGACTTGATCTCGAGCGCGGTCACGCCCTCGGCCAGCAGCGGCGCCAGGCGCCCGGCGGCGAGCGCGAACAGCGTGTCTTCGTCGGCGGCGCGGGTGGCGCGCACGGTGGAGACGATGCCGCCGCCGGCGCGCGCGATTTCTTCATAGCCGGCACCGGCCAGGCGCATGGCGAATTCGTCGGCGCGCTGCCCGCCGTAGACCAGGTGGGTATGGCAATCGACCAGGCCCGGCGTGATCCAGGCATTGCCGGCGTCGTGGCGCGGCAGGCTGGCGTAGTCTGCCGGCAGTTCGGCGAGTGGTCCCAGCCAGGCGATGAGGCCTTGCCGCACGACCAGCGCCGCGTCGCGGATGGCGTTGGCGGGATCGGCATCGGGCAGCAGGTGGCAGCGGTGCCAGACGCCGTCGGCCGAAGTGGCCTGCGCCGGATTCTGATTCATTGGGCTTTCTCCATTGCGAGGGTGACGCACAGGCAGCGCGCGGGGCCTTCCATGGCACGCAATTGCTGCGCGGCGGCCGCGCCGGTGGCAAACAGCAGGCCATCGCCGCAGGCGAGTTCCGCATCGCCAAGGCGCCATGTGCCCGCGATGACGAACAGCAGCACCGCATCCGTGCCGGGCGCGACGGTGAAATCGCCATGCTGCGCAACCACGCCGGCGCGGCACTGGCCGCGGCGCGTCATGACATTGAAATCGCGCGTGGCACCATCGATCAGCGTGGCCTGCACGCCGCGCTCGCCGGCGAAGGCGAACGGCACGCCGACCGCATCGAGGCGATGGTCGAAGCTGCCGTCATCGGCCAGCAGGCGCACGCCCGCGCCATCGAGCAGCACGATCTGGCGGTCGATGCCCGGGAAGGCCGAGAACGGGYCGTCGGCGGCGATGTCCGCCACGCTCACGCGCCACAGGAACGTATCCATGCCGGCGCCGGGCGGGAAGGCCGCGATCTCGCGCGTGACGCCGCCGCCGTTCTTCCACGGCCGCGGCGCCAGCGCGGCGAGCGAGAAGCGTTGCGCGCCGTTCATGCGCCCTTGGCCTTCGGCAGCATCGGCAGATCGAGGCCCTTCTCGTGCGCGCATTCGATGGCGCTTTCGTAGCCCGCATCCGCATGTCGCATCACGCCGGTGGCGGGATCGTTCCAGAGCACGCGCTCGATGCGTTTGGCAGCGGCATCGGTGCCGTCGCACACGATCACCACGCCCGCATGTTGCGAGAAACCCATGCCGACGCCGCCGCCGTGATGCAGGCTGACCCAGGTGGCGCCGCCCGCGGTGTTGAGCAACGCATTGAGCAGCGGCCAGTCGGAAACCGCGTCGGAGCCGTCGCGCATGGCTTCGGTCTCGCGGTTGGGGCTGGCGACCGAGCCGGTATCCAGGTGGTCGCGGCCGATCACGATGGGCGCCTTCAGCTCGCCGTTCCTGACCATCTCGTTGAAGGCCAGGCCGGCGCGGTGGCGCTCGTCCAGCCCCACCCAGCAGATGCGCGCAGGCAGGCCCTGGAAGGCGATGCGGTCGCGCGCCATGTCGAGCCAGCGGTGCAGGGACTTGTCCTCGGGGAACAGCTCCTTCATCTTGGCGTCGGTCTTGTAGATGTCCTCGGGGTCGCCGGACAGCGCCACCCAGCGGAACGGACCCTTGCCGCGGCAGAACAGCGGGCGGATATAGGCCGGCACGAAACCGGGGAAGTCGAAGGCGTTCTGCACGCCTTCATCGAATGCCACCTGGCGGATATTGTTGCCGTAGTCCAGCGTGGGCACGCCCATCTGCTGGAATGCCAGCATGGCGTTCACGTGCTTGACGATGGAGGCCCTGGCGGCGGCCTCGACGGATTTCGGCTCGGCCGTGCGCGCGGCTTCCCATTGCGGCACGCTCCAGCCTTCGGGCAGGTAGCCGTTGACGAGGTCGTGCGCGGAGGTCTGGTCGGTGACGATGTCGGGGCGCATGCCGCCGGCCTGCGCGCGCCGGACCAGTTCCGGCAGGATCTCGGCGGCGTTGCCGAGCAGGCCGACCGAGATGGCCTCCTTGTTGCGCGTGGCTTCACCGATCATGGCCAGCGCTTCGTCGATGCTGGTGGCTTTCTTGTCCACGTAGCGCGTGCGCAGGCGGAAGTCGATGCGCGACTCCTGGCATTCGATGGCCAGCACGCAGGCACCGGCCAGCACGCCGGCCAGCGTCTGTGCGCCGCCCATGCCGCCGAGGCCCGCGGTCAGGATCCACTTGCCGGCGAGGTCGCCGCCGTAGTGCTGGCGGCCGGCCTCGACGAAGGTTTCATAGGTGCCTTGCACGATGCCCTGCGTGCCGATGTAGATCCACGAGCCGGCGGTCATCTGGCCGTACATCATCAGGCCGGCGCGGTCGAGCTCGTTGAACTTGTCCCAGGTGGCCCAGTGCGGCACCAGGTTGGAGTTGGCGATCAGCACGCGCGGCGCGTCGGCATGGGTGCGGAACACGCCGACCGGCTTGCCGGACTGCACCAGCAGCGACTCGTCCTCGCCCAGGCGGCGCAGGCTGTCGAGGATGGCGTCGAAGCATTCCCAGTTGCGTGCTGCCTTGCCGATGCCGCCATACACCACCAGGTCCTGCGGGCGCTCGGCCACGTCCGGGTCCAGGTTGTTCTGGACCATGCGGTAGGCGGCTTCGATCAGCCAGTTCTTGCAATGCAGCTGGGTGCCGTGCGGCGCGCGGATCTCGCGCGGGCCGCGCTGGGCCGCGGCCTGGGTGAATTGGTGTTCGTTGGCATTCATGTGAGGTCTCTCCTGCGTGTCTGGTTTCACCTGCGTGGTCCGGCCTCAGGCCGTGGCATACGACGGCAGCACGGCCCGCACCGCCGCCGGCCAGCCCGCGCCAGCGTCGCCCTGCCTGACCCACTGCTTCATCGCCTCGATGTCCGGCGCCAGGTAGCGGTCGCCTTCGACGAAGGCTACGCGCGCGCGGATGCGTGCCAGCTCGCTTTCGATCAGCGGCGAGGACTGCAGCGGGCGGTGGAATTCGATGCCCTGCGCGGCGGCCATGGCTTCGATGCCGACCACCACGGCGGTGTTCTCCGCCATCTCGCCCAGGCGGCGCGCGCCGTAGGTGGCCATCGACACATGGTCCTCCTGGTTGGCCGAGGTGGGCAAGCTGTCCACGCTGGACGGATGCGCCAGCGCCTTGTTCTCGGAGGCCAGCGCGGCGGCCGTGACCTGCGCGATCATGAAGCCGGAGTTGAGGCCGCCGTCGCGCACCAGGAACGGCGGCAGGCCGGACAGGCCGGTGTCCAGCAGCAACGCCAGGCGGCGCTCGGAGATGGCGCCGATCTCCGCGATCGCCAGCGCGATGATGTCGGCGGCGAAGGCCACCGGCTCGGCGTGGAAGTTGCCGCCGGAGATCACGTCGCCCTGTTCGGGGAACACCAGCGGGTTGTCCGAGGCAGCGTTGGCCTCGATGCCGAGCACGCGCGCGGCGTGCTGCAGGTTGTCCAGGCAGGCGCCCATCACCTGCGGCTGGCAGCGGATCGAGTACGGGTCCTGCACGCGGCCGCAGGTCTGGTGCGAATCGACGATCTTGCTGCCGTCGAGCAGCGCGCGCACCGCGCCGGCCACGGCGATCTGGCCAGGCTGGCCGCGCGCGGCGTGGATGCGCGCGTCGAACGGCTTGACCGAACCCTTGATGGCTTCGAGCGACAGCGCGCCCGCCACCAGCCCGGCGGCCAGCAGGTCCTCGGCGGCGAACAGGCCGGCCAGCGCCAGCGCGGTGGAAACCTGGGTGCCGTTGAGCAGCGCCAGCCCTTCCTTGGGGCCCAGCGTGAACGGCGCCAGCCCGGCGTGGGCCAGCCCTTCTGCGGCGGGGCGGCGCTGGCCATCGATCATCACCTCGCCCACGCCGATCAGCGTGCACGACATATGCGCCAGCGGCGCCAGGTCGCCCGAGGCGCCGACCGAGCCCTTGGCGGGGATGCACGGCGTGACGCCGTGGTTGGCCAGCGCCAGCAGCGCTTCGATGATCTCGGGGCGGATGCCCGAATGGCCGCGCGCCAGGCTCACGGCCTTGGTCGCCAGCACCAGGCGCACGGTGTCGGGCGCGAGATCAGCGCCGGTGCCCACGCTGTGCGACAGCACCAGGTTGCGCTGCAGCTCGGCCAGCTTGTCGTGCGGGATGCGCGTCTGCGCCAGCTTGCCGAAGCCGGTGTTGATGCCATAGACCACGGCGTCGGCATCGATGATGTCCTGCACGGTGGCCTGCGACGCGCGCACGCCGGCCCAGGCGGCATCGTCCATGGCCAGGCGCACTTCGCCGCGATGGATGCGGCGCAGGTCTGCCAGCGTGACGGTGCCGGGCTGCAGAGTGAGCAGCGGGCGGGAGGATTGTTGCTTGGGGCTAGTGCTGGTGTCTGTCATTTGTATATCCCTGTCTATACAGCCGGGTTCGGAATTGGGTTGTCCGGGTGGCTTTGCGAAAAAATTCGGCGCTCGGCGGGTTAGCCGAAGGCCGGGTTGCCATCGGCGCGGAAGCGGCTGCCGAGGCGGTATCGGCTGCCTGGATGCAGGCAGCGCACAAAGGTGACGGGGGTGCCGCCGGTCCAGGTGCGGCGGGTCAGCAGCAGGCACGGCTGGTTGCCGGGCATTTCCAGCTGCGCGGCCTGCTCGGGCGTGGCGGCGATGGCGTCCACCACATGTTCGATCTGGTCGTAGGGCACGTGGCGCAGCAGGTATTCGCCGGGCTTCATGGCGCTGGCCGCGGCGAAATCCTGGTTGATGAAGTCCGGCGCCACGCGCGGATTCACATAGCGGTCTTCGAGCTGGATCGGCACGCCGTCCTCGCGGTGCACGCACACCGAGTGGAACACCGATTCGCCGGTGCGCAGGTCGAGCGCCGCGGCCACCTCGATGGATGCGGCAACACGCTCCACCACCATGACGTCGCAGGCGTAGTCATGGCCGCGCATGCGGATCTCGTCCTGCAGGTTGACCACGCTGAGCAGCGTGGACTGCGGCTTGTGCTCGGCCACGAACGTGCCCACGCCGGCCACGCGCACCACCCTGCCCTGCTCGGCCAGTTCGCGCAGCGCGCGGTTGACCGTCATGCGCGACACGCCGAAGCGGGTGACAAGCTCCTGCTCGGACGGCACGCGGTCGCCCGGCTGCCACGCGCGGCTCTGGATCTGGCGCGCGATGTACTCCTTGACCTGCTGGTACAGGGCAGCGGGAGCGGCGTCGGGGACGCCCCGGCGGGCGGCGGTGGCGGGTTTCATGGATTCAGTGCTCGGCCGCGGCCATGGCTTCGGCGCGGATTTCCTCGGTCAGCAGCGCCTTGAGTTCGGAGAACGCCGGCGAGGTCTTGATGGTGTAGTGGCGCGGGTGCGGGAAATCCACATCGATGGTGCGCTTGATGCGGCCTGGCCGCGCCGAGAACACCGCCACGCGGTTGGCCATGAAGATGGCCTCGTCGATATCGTGGGTGACGAACAGCACGGTCTTGCGCGACGCCTCCCAGATGCCCAGCAGCAGTTCCTGCATCAGCACGCGGGTCTGGTTGTCGAGCGCGCCGAACGGCTCGTCGAGCAGCAGGATCTTGGGGTCGTTGGCCAGCGCCCGCGCGATCGCCGTGCGCTGCTGCATGCCGCCCGAGAGCTGCTTGGGGAAATGGTGCTCGAAGCCGCGCAGGCCCACGCGCTGGATGAAGAAGTCGCTGCGCTCGCGCTGCTCGGCCTCGCTCATGCCGCGCTCGCGCAGGCCGAAGCGCACGTTCTGTTCGATGGTCAGCCACGGGAACAGCGTGTACGACTGGAACACCATGCCGCGCTCCGCGCCGGGGCCGGTGACCGGCTGGCCGTCGAGCAGCACGCGCCCGGTGGTAGGCACGTCGAGCCCGGCCACGATGCGCAGCAGCGTGGACTTGCCGCAGCCCGAGGGGCCGAGGATGGTGACGAAGTCGTTGTCCGCCACCTCGAAGTCGGTGGGCTGCAGCGCCACGGTCTGGCCGCCGCGCGGATTGACGAAGGTACGCGAGACCTGCTGGATCGACAGCGCGCTCATTTGATCGAACTCCACGGGAACAGGCGCTGGTTGGCCAGCTTGAATGCCAGGTCGGAGACCAGGCCGATGCAGCCGATCACGATGATGCCGAAGATGATCTGCCCGGTGTTGAGCAGCGCCTGGCTGTCGGTGATCATGTGGCCGATGCCGGAGGACGAGCCGATCAGCTCGGCCACGATCACGTAGGTCCAGGCCCAGCCCAGCACCAGGCGCAGGATCTCGGCGATCTCCGGCGCGGCGCCCGGAATCAGCACGCGCCGCACGATGCCGCGGCTGGTGGCGCCCAGCGTGTAGGCCGCCTCCACCAGGTCGCGGCGCGCGCCGCCCACGGTCACCGCCACCATCAGCACGATCTGGAAGAACGAACCAATGAAGATCACCAGCACCTTCTGCGCCTCGCCGATGCCGGCCCACAGGATCAGCAGCGGGATGAASGCCGAGGCTGGCAGGTAGCGGCAGAACGAGACGAAGGGCTCGAAGAACGCTTCCGCCGCCTTGTACGCGCCCATGAAGATGCCCAGCGGCACGGCCAGCGCGGCGGCCAGCACGAAGCCGCCCAGCACGCGCCACACGGTCATGCCGATGTCGCCGATGAAGTTGTACTCGGCGAACAGCAGCACGCCTTCGCGCGCCATGGTCATGGGATCGGCCAGGAAGGTGCGCGGCACCATGCCGCCCAGGGTCACCGCCGCCCACACGCCGAAGAACAGCACGAAGAACAGCAGCCCCAGCGTCCAGCGCGCGCGCTGGGAGACCGGCGCCAGCGGCGCCAGCCAGGGGTGGCGGCGCGCCGGCGCGGCCGGCGGCGCCGTCATGGACGGCTTGGCCGCCGGGGAGCCGGCGGGAGCGGGGGAAGAACCGAGATGAGCCTGCGACATGGCACCGCCTTCCTTACTTGATGAAGCGCGCGTCGTACAGCGCCGTGACGTCGGGCACCTGGCGGATCACGCCGATGTCCAGCAGCACCTGCGCGGCTTCCTTGCTGAAGCTGGCCAGCTCGCCGCCGAAGAACTTGCGGTTGGCGTCGCGGTCCTGCCAGCGCAGGTAGGCCGACGACTTGGCGAACTGCTCGCCGCTTTGCTTGACGGCCGCGCCCATGATGTCGTTGGCCTTGGCCGGCTCGGTCTTGATCATGTCGAGCGCCTCGAAGTAGCTGTCGACCAGCGCCTGCGCGGCGCGGGGATTGTCCTTGAGCCACTTGGGCGCGCAGCCCAGGGTGTCCATCACCATCGGGTAGTCGAGCGTGGTGGCGAGGATCTTGCCCTTGTCCGGGTTCTGGCGGACGCTGGAGAGATATGGCTCATAGGTCATGGCCGCATCGTTCTGGCCGGAAACGAAGGCCTGCGCGGCCGCCTGCGGCGACAGCGTGGTGGTCTTGACGTCCTTCAGGCTCATGCCGTTCTTCTTGAGCATCCAGGCCAGGCCGAAGTACGGGGCGGTACCCGGCGCATCGACGCCCACGGTCTTGCCCTTGAGATCGGCGAAGCCCTTGACGTCGGCGCGCACGGCAAGGCCGTCGGCGCCGTAGGACTTGTCGAGCTGGACGATCTGGGTGATGGGCACGCCGTTGGCGTTCCAGGCCACGTGGGTTTCCACCGTGGTGGCCGCGCACTGGATGGCGCCGGAGGCCAGCGCGAGGTGGCGGTCCTTCTGCGGGATCATCTTGATGTCGACGTCCACGCCGTGCTTCTTGAAGATGCCGGCCTTGTCGGCCAGCGTCAGCGGCGCGAAGCCGGTCCAGCCACTCATGCCCAGCGTGACTTGCGTGGCTTGCGCCTGCGCGGTGCCGGCGGCACCCAGCATGGCAACGGCGGCGAACGCGGCTAGCGAGAAACCGCTACGGATACGAAATCCCATCTTCCTGGCTCCTTTGGTGTGATGCGAACGAGGGCCGCGCCAGCCTTGGCAGCAGCCGCATCGCCCGGCTCGGGGCGGCGCCGTACCTGCGGCGCCGGTCATTTGCCAGGCAATTTAGCAACCCTGTATATACAAGTCAATGCAGTAGTTAACCCGAGGGCGGGCACCGCACTGGCTTAACCGGCACTTGGCTGCCAGGGCGCGCCGGCCATGCCATCGTGCCGCACCGGCCGCTCCCCGCCATGCGTCAACGCAGGGCGGCTTCCAGCGCGGGAAACGCCGCGCGCACCACGCCGGTGCCCCGCATCACGCATTTGCCGCGTACTGTCTATACAGGATCGAATGGGGCGTGCTGAACGCAAATGCCGTGCCACCGCGGGCGAACGCGGCGGGCAGCAGGCATCACAGGAAAGTGGCCGGGGGGAGCCTCGGGGGGCGTCAGGCGTCGAAGAAGGACGCCACCGTGGGATAGCGCAGGCGCAGGCGCAGTTCGCGCTTGAGGCGAAGGTTGTCGAGCCGGCGCGACTCGCTCATGAAGCTGAGCAAGGCGGGCTCCACCACGTCGCGCAGTTGCGCGCGATTCAGCCGCGGGGGACGCGGCAGGCCACGGCGGTCCGCGACCAGGTCGAAGTAGTCTGCCATGCGCATCTCGGAGTCGTCGCTGGCGTGCACCACGCGCTGGGCGCGGCCCCGAAACAGCGCGGCCACCATGGTGCGGGCCAGGTCCAGTGCGTGGATGTGGTTGGTATAGACGTCGTCCTGCGGCGCCAGCGCCGGCGTGCCCTTGGCCAGCCGGGCCAGCGGCAGGCGGTTTTCGGCATAGATGCCGGGAATGCGCACGATCGACGCGCGCCAGCCGGCGTCGCGGCCGAATTCGCGCACGATACGCTCGGCCGCCACGCGGCGCCGCGCGCGCGCCGTCTGCGGGCGCACCGGGTGGGATTCCTTGAGCCGCGCGCCGGCGCGGTCGCCGTACACGCCGGAGGTGCTCGCATAGACGAAGGCAGGACGCGCAGCCCGTTTACCGCGGCCGCCGCCGGCCCCCCTGCCGCCCCGCTCGGGTAGAATGGCGGGCTTGGCAGACCAGCCGCCGGCACGCGCCGGCGAGCGCCGCCAGGCGCCCCGCCGCAATACGCGCAACAGCGCCGCGGTGCGGGGGTCGCCCTCGCCGCTGGCCGGCGGCGGCGCCAGGTGCAGTACGCGACCGGCCAGCCCGGCAAGGCGCGCCAGCGTGGCGGGCCGGTCCAGGTCGGCCAGCAGCGGCACGGCGCCGTTGTCGCGCAGCTCACGGCTGCGCGATGGCTGCGAAGTGGTGGCAAAGACGCGCCAGCGCGTCGAAAGAATACGAAGGCAGCGCGTGCCCACGTCCCCGCAGCCTACGATCAGCAGGCGCGGCCGGCCCAGGCGGCGTCGCGACAGATTTTTGCTCATACAGTGATTATGGCTTACCAAGTTACCGTCATGCCCAGCGGGCGCCAGTTCGAAGCAGCCGCTGATGAAACCATCCTCGCGGCGGCCCTGCGCCACAGCATCGGCCTGCCCTACGGCTGCAAGAACGGCGCATGCGGCTCCTGCAAGGGCCGCGTCACCGCCGGCAGCGTTGTCCAGGGCGATCATGCCGCTTCCGCGCTGTCGGCGCAGGAAGAGACGGAGGGCCGTGCGCTGTTCTGCTGCGCCACGGCCAGCTCGGACATCACCATCGAATGCCGCGAGGTGCAGGGCGCGGGCGACATCCCCATCAAGAAGGTGCCGTGCCGCGTGGCGAGCCTGGAGCGCGTGGCCGACGACGTCATTATCGCCCGCCTGCAGCTGCCCGCCACCGAGCGCATGCAGTACCTGGCCGGCCAGTACGTGGAGTTCCTGCTGCGCGACGGCAAGCGCCGCAGCTATTCGATCGCCACGCCGCCGCACCAGGAGGGTCCGATCGAGCTGCACTTCCGCCATATGCCCGGCGGCACGTTCACCGACTACGTGTTCGGCGCCAGGGAAGGCCAGCCGGTCATGAAGGAGCGCGACATCCTGCGCTTCGAAGGCCCGCTCGGCAGCTTCTTCCTGCGCGAAGACTCCGAAAAGCCCATCATCCTGCTGGCTTCGGGCACGGGCTTCGCGCCGATCAAGGCGATCGTCGAGCACGTCGCCTACACCGGCATCACGCGGCCGATGACGCTGTACTGGGGCGGCCGCCGCCCGGCCGACCTGTACATGAACGCGCTGTGCGAACAGTGGGCGCGCGATCTGCCCAACTTCCGCTACGTGCCCGTGATCTCGAACGCGCAGCCCGCCGACGACTGGGACGGCCGCACCGGTTTTGTCCACGAGGCGGTGATGGAAGACCACCCCGACATGGCAGGCTTCGAGGTCTACGCCTGCGGCGCGCCGGTGATGGTCAATGCAGCGCGCAAGGACTTCTCCCTGCGCTGCGACCTGCACGAGGACGCCTTCTTCGCCGACTCGTTCACCTCGGAGGCCGACATGCACCCGGCCCCGGCGGCCTGAGCGCCACCGGACGCAGTCCCAGCGCGACAACAATGCCCGGCCCGTTGAAAATTCGTTTTGACAGCCGGGCGCATGCGCCTTATATTTGCCGCCATGAACTACGCTATGGTCCGACGCAGCTTCCGTACGATGCTCCCCACCGGGGTGCCGCGCGGCTGACCGTCCATCGCTTTTGTTCAGATCGACAAGCCACGGGCAACCCCCGTGGCTTTTTGTTTTTGCGCGCGTTCTTGCGCGTGCCGGTTCCCTCTCCTCTCCCCTGTTTCACGCCGACCCTTGGAGTCCGCCATGGCATTTGCTGAGTATCCCGTCCAATCCCTGATGTACATCACCAACCGGCCCGAACTGGTCTTCACCGAAGGCAAGGGCTCGTGGCTCACGGACCATAACGGCAAGCGATACCTGGACTTCGTGCAAGGCTGGGCGGTCAATTGCCTGGGACACTCAAACCAGGGCATGATCGATGCGCTGGTGGCGCAATCGCAAAAGCTGTTCAACCCGAGCCCGGCGTTCTACAACGAGCCCATGCTCAGGCTGGCCAGGCAGCTCACCGACAGCAGCTGCTTCGACAAGGTCTTCTTCACCAACAGCGGCGCCGAGGCCAACGAAGGCGCGATCAAGCTGGCACGCAAATGGGGCCGCAAGCACAAGGACGGCGCGTACGAGATCATCACCATGGACCACAGCTTCCATGGCCGCACGCTCGCCACCATGAGCGCGTCGGGCAAGGCCGGCTGGGACACCATCTTCGCCCCGCAGGTGCCGGGCTTCCCCAAGGCGGACCTCAACGACCTGGCCTCGGTGGAGAAGCTGATCACCGACAAGACCGTGGGCATCATGCTCGAACCGGTGCAGGGCGAWGGCGGCGTGATCCCCGCCTCGCGCGAATTCATGCAGGGCCTGCGCAAGCTGGCCGACAAGCACAAGCTGCTGTTCATCGTCGATGAAGTGCAGACCGGCTGCGGGCGCTGCGGCCCGATGTTCGCGTACGTGCTGTCGGGCGTGGAGCCGGACATCATGACGCTGGGCAAGGGCATCGGCGGCGGCGTGCCGCTGGCGGCCCTGCTGTGCAAGGCCGAAGTGGCCAGCTTCGAGGCCGGCGACCAGGGCGGCACCTACAATGGCAACCCGGTGATGACCGCGGTCGGCAGCGCCGTGATGGCGCAGTTGAGCGCGCCCGGCTTCCTGCAGAGCGTGCAGGAGAAAGGCGCCTACTTGCGCGAGCAGTTGCTGGCGCTGTCGTCCGAGTTCGGCCTGGGCGGCGAACGCGGCGAAGGCCTGCTGCGCGCGCTGGTGCTGGACAAGGACATCGGCCCGCAGATCGTGGAAGAAGCGCGCGACATGCAGCCGCAAGGCCTGCTGCTGAATTCGCCGCGCCCCAACCTGCTGCGCTTCATGCCCGCGCTGAACGTCACCACCGAAGAGATCGACCAGATGATCGGCATGCTGCGCACGCTGCTCAAGAAGCTGGCCTGAGCCGCGGCTGCGTCGCCGCGCCGGCCGCGGCCGGCGCAGGCCGGCACAGAAAGAAAAAGCCCCGCAGTTCATCGCTGCGGGGCTTTTTCATGGCGCGGCGCGGACGATCACTCGCCCAGGTAAGCCGCCCTCACCTTCGGATCGTCCAGCATCTGCTTGGCGTCGCCGCTCATGGTGACCAGGCCGGACTCCATCACGTAGCCGCGATGCGCGGCCTGCAGCGCCAGGCGCGCGTTCTGCTCGACGAGCAGCACGGTCACGCCCTGCGCCGACACCGCGCGCACGACCTCGAAGATCTTCTCGACCATGATCGGCGAGAGGCCCATCGACGGCTCGTCCAGCAGCAGCAGCTTGGGCTGGCTCATCAGCGCGCGCGCCATCGCCAGCATCTGCTGCTCGCCGCCGGACATGGTGCCGGCGAGCTGGTTGGCGCGCTCCTTCAGGCGCGGGAAGATGCCGAACATGCGGTCGATGTCGGACTTGATGCCGCCCTCGTCGTCACGCGTGTACGCGCCCATCTGCAGGTTCTCGGTGATGGTCATGCGCGCGAACACGCCGCGGCCTTCCGGCACCATCGCCAGCCCCTGCTTGAGCAGCTTGTAGCTGGGCACGCCCTTGATGGACTTGCCCATGTACTCGACATCGCCGCCGGCCCAGCCCTGCAGGCCGGTGATGGCCTTCATGGTGGTGGTCTTGCCGGCGCCGTTGGCGCCGATCAGCGTGACGAGCTCGCCTTCGCGGATCTCGAGGTCGATGCCCTTGACGGCCTGGATGCCGCCGTAGGCCACCTTGAGGCCGGAAATCTTCAGTAGTGTGTCTTTCATCGTCTCGCCCTCAGTGCGCCGCCGTACCGAGGTAAGCCTCGATCACCGCTGGATTGCTCTGGACCTCTTGCGGCAGGCCCTGTGCGATCACCTTGCCGTAGTCGAGCACGGTCAGGCGGTTGCACAGGCCCATCACCAGCTTCACATCGTGCTCGATCAGCAGGATGGTCCTGCCATCCGAGCGGATCTTGTCGAGCAGCCCGCGCAGCTCCACCTTCTCGGTGGCGTTCATGCCGGCCGCCGGCTCGTCGAGCGCGAGCAGCTTGGGTTCGGTGGCGAGGGCGCGTGCGATCTCGAGGCGGCGCTGGTGGCCGTACGAGAGGTTGCGCGCGGTGAAGTTGGCGTACTTGCCGATGCCTACGTACTCGAGCAGGTCGTGCGCCATGTCCTCGATGCCCTCCTCCTCGCGCCGCACCTGCGGCGGACGGAAGATGGCGCCGAACAGGCCGGCCTTGGTGCGCACGTGGCGGCCCACCATGACGTTTTCCAGCGCGGTCATCTCGCCGAACAGGCGGATGTTCTGGAACGTGCGGGCAATGCCCGCCTTGGCCACCTCATGCACGGCGGTGGGCTGGTAGGGCTCGCCACCCAGCGTGAACTCGCCCGAGTCCGGCGTGTAGAGGCCGGTGATCACGTTGAAGAACGTGGTCTTGCCGGCGCCGTTGGGACCGATCAGTCCGTAGATCTCGCCCGGATTGATCTGCAGGCCCACTTCGCACAGGGCCTGAAGCCCGCCGAATCGCTTGTTGACCCCCTGTACCGACAGGAGGAAGTTTCCATTGCTCATCTCATCCTCCTGGTCAGAAACGGCCGACACTGCCCGGACGGCGAACCACCGGGCGGTCTTCCTTGCGCGGCGACGGCCACAGGCCGGCCGGGCGATACAGCATCACGCCCACCAGCGCCAGGCCGAACAGCAACTGGCGCAGCACTTCGGCGTCGACGATGGCGTGGCCGAAGATCAGGCGCTGTACCGGCTCGGCCACGACACGCAGCAGCTCCTGGAAGCCGACCAGCAGGATGCCGCCCAGGATCACGCCCGGGATATGGCCCATGCCGCCCAGCACCACGATGGCGAGGATGTAGATCGACTCCCACAGCACGAACGATTCCGGCGAGACGAAGCCCTGGAACGCGCCGAACACCGCGCCCGACGCGCCGCCGAACGACGCGCCCATGGCAAAGGCCAGCAGCTTGATGTTGCGGGTGTTGATGCCCATCGCCTTGGCGGCGATCTCGTCCTCGCGGATGGCCACGAAGGCGCGGCCGATGCGCGAGTTCTGCAAGCGCAGGCAGATGAACACGATGGCGATCACCAGCACCACCAGCAGGTAGTAGTACATGAACACCGGCGTGAACTTGAGCCCGAAGATCTCGTGCGACTTCGAGAAATCGAAGCCGAAGATATGGACCGGGTCCACCGCGGTGATCCCCTTCGGCCCGTTCGTGATGTTGATCGGGCGATCGAGGTTGTTCATGAAAATGCGGATGATCTCGCCGAAGCCCAGCGTCACGATGGCCAGGTAGTCACCGCGCAGCTTGAGCGTTGGTGCGCCGAGCAGCACGCCGAACGTGGCCGCCACCGCCACGGCGATCGGCAGGACGAACCACATCGACAGGTGCAACCCGTTCGGGAACAGGTTGTGGATCCATTCGAACTGGTTGGCCAGGTGCGGCGAGCCGAGCAGCGCCATCAGGTAGGCACCGACCGCATAGAAGGCGATGTAGCCGAGATCGAGCAGGCCGGCGAAGCCCACCACGATGTTCAGGCCCAGGGCCAGCATGATGTAGATCAGCGCGAAGTCGAGCACGCGCACCCAGTAGTTGCCGCCCAGCGTCTGCACGAGGAACGGCGCGCACAGGGCGATCACCAGGAAGGCAAGCAGCGCGGCCATGGTCTTGGCCGGCGTCTTGGTCAGCGGCGCGGGTTGCGCCGTGGATGGAATCGGGGCATTCATGGATTCTCTCCTCAGGCGCGTTCGGAAACCCGCTCGCCCATGATGCCGGACGGTCGGAAGACAAGGACGATGATCAGCACGATGAAGGCGAACACGTCCTGGTAGTTGGAGCCGAATACTCCGTTGGTGAGGTCGCCGATATAGCCGGCGCCCAGCGCTTCGATCAGGCCCAGCAGCATGCCGCCGACCATGGCGCCGGCGAGGTTGCCGATGCCGCCCAGCACCGCGGCGGTGAACGCCTTCAGGCCCGGGATGAAGCCCATGTAGAAGTGGGCGTTACCGTAGTTGGTGGCCATCATCACGCCGGCCAGCGCGGCCAGCGTGGCGCCGATCATGAAGGTGGCGGAGATCACGAAGTTCGGGTTCACGCCCATCAGGCCCGCCACCTTCTGGTTCTCGGCGGTGGCGCGCATCGCGCGGCCGAGCTTGGTGCGGTTGACCAGGGCCAGCAGGCCGGCCATGACCATCACGGCCATGCCGATGATGACCATTTCCTTGCCCGTGATCGTCGCGCCGGTCGACCCGATATCGATCGGCTCCGACGGCAGCAGTTGCGGGAAGGTGAGCGGGTTGCGCGACCAGATCAGCATGCCCATCGTCTGCAGGATGATGGATACGCCGATGGCGGTGATCAGCGGGGCGAGCCGCGGCGCATTGCGCAACGGCCGGTAGGCAACCCGCTCGATGGTGTACGCGAGCACCGCGCAGACCGGCATGGCGATCAGCGTGGCAATGACGAGGGTGAGCCACTCGGGCAGGCCCGGGGCGATTTTCTGGATGCCGAGAATGGCTGAGAGGGCGGTCAGCGCGCCGATCATCAGGACGTCGCCGTGGGCGAAGTTGATGATCCCGAGAATGCCGTAGACCATGGTGTAGCCAAGTGCAATCAGCRCATAGATGCTGCCGAGCACCAGACCATTCACGATCTGCTGGATAAAGATATCCATGAAAACTCCTTGCTCCGTCCGAAGTCCCGCGGCATGGAGTGGTTGCCGGGCGGACGGTGGTGTGTGAGTGGTTTGGTAGTGTGTTTATGTGCTGGTAAGCGGCCTGCCTAGTTCACCCATGGTAAGGATGCTGTACGTTTGGCGAGGCTAAAAAAACGGCACCGCAAAGTGCTCGCGGTGCCGTTCGGATGGGCCGGTAAGCCCGGATTACATCTTCACGACGTCGAGGACGGTCTTTTTCTTGTCCTTGTACTCGTAAAGGGTGATCGTGCCTTCCTTCATGTCGCCCTTCTCGTCGAAGGCGATGTTGCCGATCAGGCCCTTGTAGTTCGTCTTGGGCACTTCGGCCAGGATGGCAGCCGGTTCGGTCGAGTTGGCGCGCTTCATGGCGTCGACGATGACCATCACGGCGTCATAGGTGAACGGTGCGTAGATCTGCACCGGCGCGTTGAAGCGAGCCTGGTAGCGCTTGTCGAAGTCGGCGCCCTGCTCCATCTTCGACAGAGCCAGACCGGCTTCCGAGCAGATGATGTTGGACACGGCATCGCCAGCCAGTTCGGCCACCTTGTCGGTACACACGCCGTCGCCGCCAACGATCTTGGCGCCGATGCCGAGTTCCTTGGCCTGCTTGGCGAACGGGCCGCCGGTGGCGTCCATGCCGCCGTACATGATCACGTCCGGCTTCTTGCCCTTGATCTTGGTCAGAATGGCCTTGAAGTCGGTGGCCTTGTCGTTGGTGGCTTCACGCGCCACCACGTTCACGCCCGAAGCCTTGGCGGTCTTCTCGAACTCGTCGGCCAGGCCCTTGCCGTAGGCGGTGGCGTCGTCGACGATGGCCACGGTCTTGGCGTGCAGGCTCTTGGTGGCGTAGTTGGCCAGTGCCGGACCTTGCTGGGCGTCGGTCGCGACCACGCGGAACGTGGTCTTGAAGCCTTGCTTGGTGTAGTCGGGGTTGGTCGACGACGGCGAGATCTGGACGATGCCGGCATCGCTGTAGATCTTGGAGGCCGGGATCGATACGCCCGAGTTCAGGTGGCCGACCACGGCCACGACCTTCTCGTCGACCAGCTTCTGCGCCACGGAGGTGCCGGTCTTCGGATCGCCCGCGTCGTCTTCGCCGACCAGTTCGAGCTTGATCTTCTTGCCGTTGATCTCCAGGCCTGCCTTGTTGACTTCTTCGACGGCCAGGCGGGCGCCGTTTTCATTGTCCTTGCCAAGGTGGGCGATACCGCCGGTGAGCGGAGCCGCGTGGCCGATCTTGACTACGGTTTCGCCGGCGCCGGCAGCGGGTGCCGCTGCGGCTGCAGGTGCGGACGCTGCCGCGTCAGCCGGCTTTTCTTCTTTCTTGCCGCAAGCAGTAACCAGCGCCACTGCGGCTGCGATCGGCAGAATCTTGGCAAACGTGATTTGCATGAGTGATCTCCTAGGATTCACATGATCAGGGTAAACCAACGCCCCCCGGACGTTTCCCCTGAACCGCCTTAGTTTAGTTTCAATTTGAAACGCGCGAATTGTATCCCCTTTTTTTGCGGATGCAATATGCGACGCAACAACCTGAATGATTAACCCACGAAATGAGCTAGGGAATTTCCCCAATGCACAGATTGGGGCAATTCCCGCCTACTTGTGGGCTAGCCTTCGTAACTAACAAGATTCGTGCCCGCCTTTGCCCGCACATGGCTTTTGCAGCGTTTGCATCACTCCCGGGCCAGCCGTATTAAATAGGCGTTTCATTTAATATGAGCCCGCCTCTGCCTCTCCTAATAGAAGACGCTATTTGTCCGGCACCATAATAGGGAAACTCCTAATTCTAGGGAATTCCCTAATTTGTCTTATAGTTCAGACAAGCATAAGAAAACGACGCACCGCGATTGTGCATTATTGCGTGTTGGACGGCGATATACCCGTGCAATATATCGGTGCACTTCGGCACTGGGGCCGCGCATTGGCATGAGGCAAGGCGGATGGCCCGCGCGCACGGCGTCTGCGCCGCCGACGGAATGCGGCACGGCGTCACGCATGCAGCGCAGCGGAGGAAACCAGCGAGGGAAACGGAAGAGACTCAAGGGGGCGCGCGGCGCGTTGCGCCGGCGCGCTGGCATGGCCCGGAGCGGGCCATGCCAGCGATCGCGGCAGCGATCAGGCCGGCGTGACCAGGCCGCGCGGCAGGGGGAACGACATCTTTTCCTCGATGCCGTCGAGCGCGCGCACATTGCGCACGCCAAGCAGGCGCAGGCGTTCGACGATGGACTGCGCCAGCGCTTCGGGCGCCGACGCGCCGGCGGTCAGGCCGATGCGGCGCTTGCCTTCCACCCATTCCGGCTGGAGCTGGTCGGGTGAATCGATCATGTAGGCCGGCACGCCCAGGCGCTCGGCCAGTTCGCGCAGGCGGTTGGAGTTCGAGCTGTTGGGGCTGCCCACCACGATCACGACCTCGACCTGCGGCGCCATGAACTTCACCGCGTCCTGGCGATTCTGCGTGGCATAGCAGATATCCTGCTTCTTGGGCTCGCGGATCTGCGGGAAACGCGCCTTGAGCGCGGCGACGATCTCCACCGTCTCGTCCACCGACAGCGTGGTCTGGGTCACGAAGGCCAGGCGATCCGGATTGGACACCTCCAGCCTGGCCACATCGGCGGCGGACTCGACCAGCAGCATGCCGCCTTCGGTCTGGCCCATGGTGCCCTCGACCTCGGGGTGACCGGCGTGGCCGATCATGATGATCTCGCAACCCTCGGCGCGCATCTTGCCCACTTCGACGTGCACCTTGGTCACCAGCGGACAGGTGGCGTCGAACACGTTGAGGCCGCGCACGGTCGCATCGGCACGCACTTCCTTGGACACGCCGTGCGCGCTGAAGATGACGGTGGAGCCGGACGGCACTTCCTCGAGTTCCTGTACGAAGATCGCACCCTTGCGGCGCAGGTCCTCCACCACATAGGCATTGTGGACAATCTCGTGGCGCACGTAGATCGGTGCGCCGTAGCGGGCAAGGGCACGCTCGACGATCTCGATGGCGCGATCCACGCCGGCGCAGAAGCCGCGGGGCTGCGCCATCAGGATCTCGGCATCGGCGGCTGTGGTGAGTTCGGACATGCAGGAATTCAGTTCAATGCGGCCGGCGCTGGGCCGGCCTGGTTCAGCATCAGAGAATGCCGATCAGCTGGACGTCGAACAAGATAGTCTGTCCGGCGAGCGGGTGGTTGAAATCGAACAGGGCCGAGGTCTCGCCGATTTCCTTGAGCACCCCGGCGTACTTGCCGCCGCCGGGCGCGTTGAACTCGACCAGGTCGCCCGGGGTGTAGTCCTCTTCAAACGAACTGTTTTCACGCAGCGTGTTCAGCGAGACCCGTTGCAGCAGCTCCGGGTTGCGCGGGCCGAACGCGTGCTCGGGCGCCAGGCGGTAAGTCATGCGCTCGCCCTCGGGCATGCCCAGCAGGGCTTGCTCCAGGGTGGGCGCGAACTGCCCCTGGCCCAGCAGCAGCGTTGCGGGCTTCTCTTCGAACGTGCTGACGATTTCCGTGCCGTTCTCGAGGGAAATGCTGTAGTGCAGGGTCAGGAAGGAGTCCGGCTGCACGGTCTTGCGACCGTCAGCGGCGCCGTCCTGCGGCCCTGACGCAAAAGTTTGCAAATTCATGGGTGCTCAACCTGTCGACAACCCGTATTGTAAGCGACTCGACCGCGCGCCGCCTTGTCTGCGCCCGGCGTGCACCGCCATGCAGTTCCATTCTCACGGGGGGATCGTGTCATGCGCATTACGGACTGGCCCAGCAGCGAACGCCCGCGCGAAAAACTGCTGCGCGACGGTGCCACGGCGCTTTCGGACGCCGAACTGCTCGCCGTCTTCCTGCGCGTGGGCGTGGCCGGCAAGAGCGCGGTCGACCTGGCGCGGGAGCTGCTGAACGACTTCGGCACGCTGAGCGGCCTTTTTTCCGCCGGGACCGACGAATTCGCCCGGATCAAGGGCATGGGCGCGGCCAAGTATGCCCAGTTGCAGGCCGCCCAGGAGCTCACCCGGCGCGCCCTGGCCGAGCGGCTTGCCCTGCCGGGCGGCCTCGATTCACCGGCGGCGGTGCGCGACTACCTGCGCCTGACGCTGGCGGCACACCCGCATGAGGTCTTCATGTGCCTGTTCCTCGATGCGCGCAACCGGCTGCTGGCCAGCGAAGAGCTGTTCCGCGGCAGCCTGACGCAGACCAGTGTCTATCCGCGTGAGGTGGCGCGCCAGGCTTTGCTGCATAATGCGGCCTCCGTGATCGTCGCGCACAACCATCCGTCGGGCAATGCACTGCCGAGTGGGGCCGATCTGGCCATGACCCGCTCGCTCACACGCTCGCTGGCCCTGATCGACGTGAAGGTGCTCGACCACTTCATCGTGGCGGGCACCACCATCCACTCGTTCGCGGAACATGGCGAACTCTGATGGTGATGGGCCATATGCGCCGGCTGATTGTGCAGCAGACGCCACCAATGTGGCATCTGTGCACGGTAAACCACGGAAGGCATTGATCGGTTGAGGTTTTCCGGTCTATAATGCTCGTTTTGCTGAAGTCTYAACCGCTGCAGTCCGGGCCGCGCGCCTTTTGTTGATCTGTTGCGAACATTGTCCACGAATAGAAGAGTTAGGAGTGCTTCATGGCACGCGTCTGTCAAGTGACCGGGAAAGCGCCGATGGTCGGCAACAACGTTTCCCACGCAAACAACAAGACCAAGCGCCGTTTTCTGCCCAACCTGCAGAATCGTCGTTTCTTTGTTGAATCGGAAAACCGCTGGGTGAGCCTGCGCGTCTCGAACGCCGGCCTGCGCCTGATCGACAAGAAAGGCATCGACTCCGTGCTCGCCGACCTGCGCGCACGCGGCGAAGTCTAATTAGGAGTACATCATGGCCAGCAAAGGCGGACGCGATAAGATCAAGTTGGAGTCGACTGCAGGTACGGGTCACTTCTACACGACCACCAAGAACAAGCGCACCATGCCGGAAAAGATGGAGATCATGAAGTTCGATCCCGTCGCCCRCAAGCATGTGTCGTACAAGGAAACCAAGATCAAGTAATTGATCCTGGCTTTCCGCATGCCGATTCGCGCGGCATGTCTGTAAAAACCCCGCATCTGCGGGGTTTTTGCTTTTTCGGGCCTGCAATGGCCGTCAATCGCGGGGATGCCCGCGGTGCCCCACGCAAAGTCGCGGCGGGTGTACACTTTCCAGCTTTCCTGCCTCCCGACCGCGTTTCGCGCGCGCGTCTCTCGCATCATGAACTTCGATGTCGCCATTGTCGGCAGCGGACTGGCCGGTCTGACGGTCGCGCTGCAACTGGCCGACACCCATCGGGTTGTCATTATCTGCAAACGCGCCATGACGCAGGGCGCCAGCGACTGGGCCCAGGGCGGCATCGCGGCCGTGCTGGATTCCGGCGACAGTCATGACGAGCACACCCAGGACACGCTGGTGGCCGGTGCCGGGCTGTGCGATGACGGTGCCACGCGCTGCATCGTGGAGCATGGSCGCGAGGCGATCCAGTGGCTGATCGACCGKGGCGTGCCGTTCACGCGCGACGACCAGGCCGAACTGGGTTTCCACCTGACGCGCGAAGGCGGCCACAGCCGCCGCCGCATCATCCACGCGGCGGACGCTACCGGGCACGCGGTGGTGACCACGCTCACCGAGCAGGCGCGCCGGCACCCGAACATCACCGTGATCGAGGATCACTTCGCGGTAGACCTGATCACTTCGCGCAAGCTCGGCATGCCGGGCAATCGCTGCTACGGCCTCTACGTGCTGGACGATGCCAGCGGTGAAGTGCGCACCATCACCGCCACCCACACGGTGCTGGCCACCGGCGGCGCGGGCAAGGTCTATCTCTACACCACCAATCCCGACACGGCCACCGGCGACGGCATCGCGATGGCATGGCGGGCGGGCTGCCGGGTCTCGAACATGGAGTTCATCCAGTTCCACCCGACCTGCCTCTATCACCCTTACGCCAAGTCCTTCCTGATCTCGGAAGCGGTGCGCGGCGAAGGCGGCCTGCTGAAGCTGCCCGACGGCACGCGCTTCATGCCCGAGCATGACGAGCGCGCCGAACTGGCTCCGCGCGACGTGGTGGCGCGCGCGATCGACTTCGAAATGAAGAAGCGCGGCCTGGACTATGTGCACCTCGACATCAGCCACCAGCCTGAGTCCTTCCTGCGCGAGCACTTTCCCACCATCCACGCGCGCTGCCTGGAACTGGGCATCGACATCACGCGCGAGCCGATCCCGGTGGTGCCTGCTGCGCACTACACCTGCGGCGGCGTGGTGACCGACACCACCGGCCGCACTGACCTGACCAACCTGTATGCCGTGGGCGAGACCGGCTGCACCGGCTTGCACGGCGCGAACCGCTTGGCTTCGAACTCACTGCTGGAATGCATGGTGATCGGGCGCGCCGCGGCCCTCGATATCGCCTCGCAGGACAAGGCCGGCCAGCCGGACATTGCCCTGCCGAAGTGGGATGAGAGCCGCGTGGCGGATGCCGACGAGGAAGTCGTGGTGTCGCACAATTGGGACGAACTGCGCCGCATGATGTGGAACTACGTCGGCATCGTGCGCACCAGCAAGCGGCTCGAACGCGCGCAGCATCGCATCAGCCTGCTGCGCGAGGAAATCGCCGAGTACTACGCCAATTTCCGCGTGACGCGCGACCTGCTGGAACTGCGCAACCTGGTCGAGGTGGCATCGCTGATCGTCGATAGCGCCTATTCGCGCCACGAGAGCCGCGGCCTGCACTACAGCCGGGATTATCCGGAGACCTTGCCCAAGGCGCTGCCGACGGTCATGCAGCCGGAATTCAAGCGGGAGCGAGGGAAGTAGGAAAGCGTTGCGTCCGGCAGCGAAGCTGCCGAACTAAGCCCCGCCAGGCCACCCTTCCCCCGCCCTCTTCCTCGAAGGCAGAGGATGGAAGCGAAGCGTGGCCGGCCGCGCTCAGGCCAGGATCCGCAGCGAGTAGTCCGTCGCCCGCACATCCTTTGTCAGCGCACCGACCGAGATCCGGTCCACGCCGGTTTCGGCAAAAACGCGGATGGTGTCGGCATTGACCCCGCCCGAGACTTCCAGCAGCGCACGTCCATCATTGATGCGCACGGCGTCATGCATCATCGCCACGGTGAAGTTGTCGATCAGGATCGACTTTGCACCGGCGGCCAGCGCTTCCTCCAGCTCCGCCAGGGTTTCCACTTCCACCTGCACCGACACGCCGGCCTGGAGCGCCAGCGCCGCCTGCATCGCCGCGGTGATGCTGCCGGCGGCGGCAATGTGGTTCTCCTTGATCAGGATGCCGTCGTACAGTGCCAGCCGCTGGTTTTCGCCGCCGCCCATGCGCACCGCGTACTTCTGCGCCAGGCGCAGGCCGGGCAGCGTCTTGCGCGTGTCGAGCACGCGCGCGCGGGTGCCCTCGATGATATCGGCGTAACGCCGCGTGGCGGTGGCCACGCCGGACAGCAACTGCAGGAAATTCAGCGACGGGCGTTCGGCGGTCAGCAACGAACGCGCCGGGCCCGCAATCTCGCACACCACGGAATCGGCCGCCATGCGCGCACCTTCTGCCTGCAGCCAGTGCACCTCGAGCGCCGGATCGATGGCGCTCATGCACGCCTCGAACCAGGCCTGGCCGCACAGCACAGCCTGCTCGCGCACGATCACGCGCGCGTGCGCGGGCTTGCCCTCGGGCACCAGCAGGCCAGTCAGGTCGCCGCTGCCGACGTCCTCGTCAATGGCGGCGCGCACATTGGCCTGCAGCGCCTCGACGAGCGCCGGACCGAAGCTATCGAAGACGCGGTTGGCGTTCATGCTGCTCGTATTGTTCGTTTTGCTTGCGTCGCTCATGCCGGACCGATTCCCTTGAACAATGCCTGCTCGGCGGCGAGATCCGCGCGCGGGCGCACATTGGCCTTCTGCTGGGCGGCGAAGTCGAGCATGCGGTCGATGCAGGTCACCGCCTGCCGGCCGATCGATGCATCGACGTGAATTTCGTTGTGGCCGTGCTCGAGCACCTCGGCCAGGTTGGTCAACGCGTTCATGGCCATCCACGGGCAGTGCGCGCAACTCTTGCAGGTGGCGCTGTTGCCGGCGGTGGGCGCTTCGATGAAATGCTTGCCCGGCGCTGCCATGCGCATCTTGTGCAGGATGCCGTTGTCGGTGGCGACGATGAACTCGGTGGCGTCCAGTTCCCGCGCGGCCGCGATCAGCTGCGAAGTGGAGCCGACGACATCGGCCTGCTCCACCACGTTTGCCGGCGATTCCGGGTGCACCAGGATCTTGGCCTTGGGGAATTCGCGGCGCAGCAGGTCCAGCTCGATGCCCTTGAATTCGTCATGCACCAGGCAGGAGCCCTGCCACAGCAGCATGTCGGCGCCGGTCTGCTTCTGGATATAGCTGCCGAGGTGCTTGTCCGGCGCCCACAGGATCTTCTCGCCGCGCGCGTGCAGGTGCTCGACGATCTTCAGGCCGATGCTGGACGTCACCATCCAGTCCGCGCGCGCCTTCACGGCGGCGCTGGTATTGGCGTAGACCACCACGGTACGGTCGGGGTGCGCGTCGCAGAACGCCGCGAACTCGTCGGCCGGGCAACCCAGGTCCAGCGAGCAGGTCGCGTCCAGGTCCGGCATCAGCACGGTCTTTTCCGGGCTCAGGATCTTGGCGGTCTCGCCCATGAAGCGCACGCCCGCCACCACCAGCGTCTTGGCCGGATGGTCGCGGCCGAAGCGCGCCATTTCGAGCGAATCCGACACGCAGCCGCCGGTTTCCTCCGCCAGGTCCTGCAGGTCGGCATCGACGTAATAGTGCGCGACCAGGACAGCGTTGCGCGCCTTGAGCAGCTCCCTGATGCGCGTCTTGAGCGCAGTGCGCTCGCCGCTGGAGAGCACTGGCGGTACTTTCGCCCAGGCATGGGCGACGCAGCTGGCGCCGTCGGGGGACTCCGTCGAAATATTCGGTTTCTCGAACTCGACGGTCTTTATCGTTTGGGGGGTCATCTCCGATACTCCTCTTGGCCGCCGCGCATCATGCCGCCGGCCTGTACATGGGGGAGTTTAACTAAAACAAAAGCCCCGCCATGGGCGGGGCTTTTGGGCGCGGTGCTTTGTAGCAGCCACGCCGGCTCGGGCTTCAGGCCACGACAGCCATCATGCGTAGCGGCGCAGGCGCAGCGAAAAGTCATGCAGGGCCTGGATGCCGCTTGCCTCGGCGCGATGGCACCAGGCTTGCAGCTGCTGCAGAAGCTGTTCGCGCGTCAGGTTGGAACGGCCCCAGATCGCGGCCAGTTCGCGGCGCATTTCCACGAAGGTGTGCAGCGACTTGTTCTGCTCCACGATGCTGGCCAGCTGCTTGCGCTGCGGATCGGCCAGCTTGGCTTCCTCGCGGTGGAACCACTTGCGCGCCGGCTTGAAGCTGCTGTATTCCGCCACGCGGGCTTCCTTCAGCTTTTCCAGTTCCTGCTTGTAGGCGCTCTTGACGGCCTTGGCGTAGCGCGCCATCACGTCGTAGCGGTTGGCGATGATGGCTTCCAGCGTGTTGTGGTCCACCGGGCGGGCATCCACCAGGCGTGCCTTGGGCGGGGTCTTCTTGACCTTGGCCAGGCCGACCGCCTGCATCGCGCGGATATAACCCCAGCCGATATCGAACTCGTACCACTTGACCGAGAACTTGGCCGAGGTCGGGTAGGTGTGGTGGTTGTTGTGCAGTTCTTCGCCGCCGATGATGATGCCCCAGAACGAGACATTGGTCGAAGCGTCCTCGCAATCGTAATTGCGATAGCCCCACCAGTGGCCAAGACCATTGATGATGCCGGCGGCATGGATCGGGATCCACAGCATCTGCACGGCCCACACGGTCAGGCCGATCACGCCGAACAGCGCCACGTCGATGATCAGCATCAGGCCCACGCCTTGCCAGCCGAAGCGCGAGTACACATTGCGCTCGACCCAGTCGTTGGGCGTGCCGTGACCGAACTTGGCGACGGTTTCCTTGTTCTTGGACTCGGCGCGATAGAGTTCCGCGCCTTCCAGCAGCACCTTGCGGATGCCGCGGGTCTGCGGGCTGTGCGGATCGTCCTCGGTCTCGCACTTGGCGTGGTGCTTGCGGTGGATGGCGGTCCACTCCTTGGTGACCATCCCGGTGGTCAGCCACAGCCAGAAGCGGAAGAAATGCGAAGCAATCGGGTGCAGATCCAGCGACCGGTGCGCCATGCAGCGGTGCAGGTAGATGGTGACGCCCGCGATGGTGATGTGCGTCACCACCAGGGTGTAGATCACGATCTCCCACCAGGACCAGTTGGCAAGGCCGTTCGAGGCCCAGTCAAGAATAGTGTCGAACAAACTGTTCTCCGTCGGTTAAACAGGTGCATTCATCGCGGCACGACACGGCGGGCCGCAAACAGGGTGCAGAAAAAGGACTGCAAACTCAGTGATTGCGTCGTATGGCGTCTGCCTGAAACCCCGGCACTCGCCGGAGCCCCCATGGCATGCGCGTCTGGCGCCGTGGGCAGATGCTGCCTCCCGGCGGGACTGGCACGAGCCGCTGCAATCTGGCGGCTGTCTGGTGTGGGGGCGGGAGGTCGAAAACTCGGAACCCGCAACTACTATGATTCTACCGGAACGCCAACAAGGGAACATCCGTTTTTCCCCGAGTTTGATGTCAAGCAACACATAACGTTCCGCAAGGTGCCCCAAACGCCCCGCGAAAGTTCAGTTCGCACTGCCCACCACAACCCCGGGAGACGCCGAAAGCGTCTTGTTTGCGACTTTTTCCGGTTCATTGCCGTCAACCGCTGCCTCGCGCCCAAGGACGCGCACCTCGCGCTGGGGGTAGGGGATCGAGATCCCATGTTCCCGGAATTTGCGCCAAATTGCCCGGTTCATCGCTGACTGGACCCCCAGCTTGCCGTTCTGCGGATCGGCAATATAGCCTGCCAGCTCGTATTCGATGCCATTGTCGGCGAACAGCACCAGAAACGCCGAGGGCGCCGGTTCGGCCAGCAGGCGGGGAATTCCCTGGGCGGCTTCCACCAGCAGGGCGAGCACCGTCTCCGGATCGGCGGCGTAATCAGCCTGCACACGTGTCGCCACGCGCACATTGGTGTTGGAGAACGAATGGTTCTGGACCGCCTGCGCCACCAGTTGTTCGTTCGGCACCAGGGTTTCGCCGTCACCGTTGCGGACCACGGTGTAGCGCGTGCGGATCTGCGAGACCGTGCCGCTGAATTTATCCACCGTGATCTGGTCGCCGAGCTTGACCGAGTGATCCAGGAGGATGATGAATCCCGAGATGTAATTGCTGGCGATCTTCTGCAAGCCCAGGCCCAGGCCCACGCCGAGCGCGCCGCCGAATACCGACAGCACGGTGAGGTCGATACCGACCAGCGAAAGGCTCAGCAGCAGCGAGACCAGCAGGAGCAAGGCCTTGGAAAGTCGCGTCAGAACCACTTTCAGGTTGCTGTCCAGCCCACGGGACCGCATCAGGCGCTCTTCGAGCCACGAGCCGAACCACATCGCCACCAGCACGGTGAGCAGGATCCACACCACCGCCACCAGCGTGTCGGCCAGGTTGATCTTCTGCTTGCCGCCGACGGAGAAGCGGATGGATTCCATCCAGCCGACCACCTCCCACAGCACACCAAGCACATAGAGCGCCATGGCCACCCATACCAGCGTGGTCAGCACCTTTTCCACCAGCAGCAGCATGCCGTGCAGCTGGCCATTGCCGGACAGCACGCGCCGCAGGATATAGAAGGCGAAATACAGGAAGGTGATGCCGAACAGCGGCACCAGCGCCAGCCGCAGCACGCTGGCCGACATCAGTTGCTCCAGCCCGAAGCGCGCGGCCATCACCAGAAGCCAGCCGAACAGCGGGAACATGGCGCGCTCGAGGCTCGAGGCGGCGAAACGCAAGGCAAAGCTGGAGCCGTCGTAGCGGGCTTCCAGCCGCTTCACCACCAGCCGCGCCAGCGGCCAGGCCACGGCGAGGCAGCCGGCCAGCACCACCAGTTGCCAGATGAAGCCGGGGCCGCCGGCATCGCGGATGAGGTCGTCGAGCATCCGGCCAAAAGCCGGATGCGCCACATGGAGTTCGTTCAAGGGATTCGGATTCATGCTCAGGCGTGGCTGGCCGGGCACGCGGATGCAATCGGCGCGGGCCGGCGGGCAGGCAAGGCGCCTGGCGCCCTGCCCGTCGGAAACCAGCCATTCTAGCCGCCCGCGGCCTGCACGCGCCGTGCTGCGGGGTCGGGACCCTCAGCCGCACCGTCCCCGGCAGCCCGGCTCGCGGCGCCACGGTTCGGCCGCGCGCTGCAGCCGCGCCGGCAAGTCCGAGCCCGGATGAAAGGGGCCGCACAGCAGACTGACGCAATAGTCGATCACGCGCGCGCGCCCCGGCGGATTCAGCATGCCATGGTCAAGGCCTTCGACGGTCTCGATCTGCAGTTGCGCGAACCCGGCCAGGCCTTCCAGCTTCGGCCCGAAAAAACGGGCCAGCTCGAATGGCCCGGGATCCGCCGGGCCGAACAGCAGGCGCAGGACCGTGCCGCGCGCATCGAGCGCGCGCAGCAGGGCCTCGATCTCCTGCTGCTCCGGCGGCGCCGGCCTGGGCAAGACCGTGGCGGCGTCGAAGCCGGCCCCGCCCTCTTGCTCCGTGGGCGCGCTGCGGCCATGGATCAGCCAGCGTGGCCGGGTAAAGGTCTCCCTGCGCAGCAGGCGCTGCAGGTTCACCAGGACGGCCCCCACCACGCCGGGATGGGCCGCGGCTGCATGCAGGCTGACATTCGCACCGTAGCTCACGCCGAACGTCACGATTTCCCGGTGCCCGTGGGCCTGCAGCCAGTCGCAGGCGGTCACCGCATCGAGATAGCCATCCGGATCGGCAGGTACGGCCGGCACCGCCTGCGCGCCGACCGATGCATCGCCGATGCCACGCACATCGATGCGGAACGAGGCAATGCCGTGCGCGGCAAGTTGCCGCGCCAGCATGACGCTGCCGCGACCGGCGCCCACATGGTGCGTGCCTCCCGAATTGTTGATCAGCACGGCCGGCCGCTCGAGCCGCTGGGCGCGCGGCTCGCACAGCATGCCGAACAGGCCCTGGCCAAAGCGGACCGGCGTTTCCACCCAGTCGCCCGCGCGCAGGCAGGGTTCCACTGCGGCCACGGCAAGGCGTGCCGCCGCCGCGCGATGCCCTTGCCCGACGCTACCGCCGGCCGGCGCCAGGGCAGCGAACCAGTCTGAGACGGCCGCGAAGGTCGCGTCGGGTGGCGTGCAGTACAGCGGATCCTGCAGCCAGCCGACCACTTCGGGAAACGGCGCCGTGCGGACCCGCGCGCCCAGCGCGGCATAGTGCCGCGCCAGCGGTTCGCCCTGCGCCGCACCGGCAATGAAAACATGCGGCGCCGGCGCGCGCCCGGCCTCCAGCAGATCAATCCGCGCGAACGCGTCGATGGCAGCCGCCGGGAAATGAATGCCAAGGATGTCCGTGCCGTCCTGCCGGTGCCCCGGCGCCGTCTGCTCCACCGCGCGCCCGGCCAGCGAGCGCCAGGTCTGCGCGATCATCTTCATCTCGCGCACCAGCATGCGCCCCTGCGCCACGGGCGCGAGCAGCGCCAGCCCGGCGACGTCGAGCCCGCCCGCGCGACGCGCGGCCGCCAGCGCGGCCAGCGATGCCCCGCCACGCACGCCGAGCAGTACGATCTCGCGCGCGCCGGACAAGCGCAGCAGCAGCTTGCCTGCCCCGCCGATCGACGCCACGCACGAATCGACGCAGGACGGCGGCGCTTCATCGCCGGCATCGCATTCGCCCGAATCCCCGGTCCCGGGATAGTCGAACCGCAGCACCGGCACGCCCTGCGCCGCCAGCTGCTCGGCCAGGCGTGCCAGGCCGGCATGGGTCCACAAGGCCTCGTGGCCRATCGCGTTGCACACCAGCAGCGCGCGCGGACCGCGCGCGGCGTGATACCAGCCGAAACATCCGTTGAAATGCAAAGGCGTCATGGACGAACTCCGTGCGCGCCGGGGGCCCGCGGGTACGACGGGAACATGCGGATATCAGAGCGCAAGGGCGTCATTGCGGCGGCGCTCGTTCCCCCCTTCTTTGCCACCAGCCAGGCGCTCGTACCGGGCCAGCAACAGGGCGCGATCGATCTTGCCGTTCACGTTGACCGGAAAGTCGTCGAGACACACGATGCGGTCGGGCCGTGCATAGACCGGCAGGCTTTGCTTGCAGGCGTGGCGGATACGCGCCGTGCGCGCGCCCCTTGCCCCCTGGGCCTCGGCAGCGGGCGCCAGCACGAATGCCACCAGGCCAACCGGCTTGCCGGCCTCGTCCAGCGGCCACGCCAGCACCGCACACTGGGCGCTGCCGCTGGCGGCCTGCACGACCTGTTCGATCTCCTGCAGTTCGATGCGATTGCCACGGATCTTGACCTGCGTATCGATGCGCCCGTGGTAAAGCAGGCCATCGGGCGACGCGCTCACGGCATCGCCGGTGCGGTACCAGCGGCGATAGCTGCGCCCGGGATAGGCGCGCGCAAAGAAGCGCGTGTCGTCGAGCGGGTTGTCCGACAGGTAGCCGCTCGCCAGTTGCAGGCCGCCGACCAGCAGTTCACCTCGCGCGCCCGCTGGCACCGGCACGAGATACTTGTCGGCCACCACGACCTCGATGCCCGGGTAGGGCTGGCCCAGCGGCACCGCGGGGCGCGATGCATCCGCGAGAAATGCCGGCGTCAGCTCGAAGGTCAGCACGATGACCGTCGTTTCCGTGGGGCCGTAGCCATTGACGATGCGCGTGTTCGGCGCTGCCTGCGACCATGCCTGGGCAAGCGTCTTGGGCAGCGCCTCGCCGCCCATCAAGGTCATCTTCACGCTTGGAAAGGCACCCGGCGCCAGCTTGCGGAACTGCTGCAGCAAAGCCAGGACGGAGGGCACGCTGGCCCAGTGGGTGATCTGGTGCTCGCGGATGAAGCCCGCCAGGTAGAGCGGATCCTGCAGCGCCGGCACATAGAGGCAGCCGCCGGTGGCCCAGCACACATGCACGTCGTGCACGGAAAAATCGAAGGTGAGATCGGCGAACTGGCTGAAGCGGCCGCCGGGCTCGCAAGGATAGCGCTGCATGTGCGCGCTGACGTAAGCCACTGCGCTGCCGTGCGGGATCATGACCCCCTTGGGCGGCCCGCTGGTGCCCGAGGTGAAGATCAGGTAGGCCAGGTCATCCTGCGCGACGAGGGCCGGCCAGGGCGGCGGATCGTGAACGAATGGCGCGGACGGGGTCGGCGCATGTTGTGGGTCGCCGCCCGGAGAATCCCACGCTTGCGCATCGAGCATGACGATGCGCAGGTCCGGCGGCAGCAGCGGCATGAGCGCGGCCAGTTGCGGCGCGCAGACATGGTCGACCAGCATGACGCGCGCACCGGAGCGCGCCACGATGGCCGCGTTGCGCGCAGCGGGAAAGCGCGGGTGGATCGGCACGTAGGCCATGCCGGCGGCCAGCACGCCGAGCAGGCCGGCGTAGGCGCACGCGCTGCGATGCGCGAAAAGGATGCAGTTGCGGTTCGCGCCGCCGGCAAACGGGGTCAGCGCGGCGCTGACGCCTTGCGCACGGGCGCGGACTTCCTCGTAGGTGTAATAGCGCCCCTCGACCCACAATGCATGATCAGCCGGGCTCTGCGCGGCCGAATTGAAGAAAAATGCGTGCAGCATCCTGCCTGCCTCCCACCCCTGGGTACCGGCCCGGGAAGACGCCGGCACGACTGCTTCCCCACTGAAATGGCACCGGCTCGCAGGGCCGTGCTCTATCGCCCGCCATTGCTTTCACGGCGCCGCGCTGTCCTGCCAAGGTATGCCGCTTCGCAATTCAAAACAAGCTGCGATGCTTTCAATGTATTGAACCTATACCTACAAGGGGGTAGTCCGAATGGCGGATAGGCGTGTGGCCAATCGCACGCTGGGGCCAAAACGCCGCAGCGTCATATGCCGTGGCGCGGCGGCGCACGCCGCGGCCCGCGGCTCGTTTCGCCATTGTCACGCGAGGCGCGGCCCGTAAGCGGCCGCCGGCACCGGGCGATGGTGGCAGGACGACTGCGCGATGGGCACGCCGGCCCTTCCGCCAGACGGCTTAGTCCACCGAAACAGGCAGTGCGCACAGACATTCGCCAGCCGATTGTGACGTGCCCGACAGTTCAGATCACGCCCTGCCCGCGCAGCGTCCGCAAGGACTCCTGCGTCAGCCCGAGCGCGCCATAGATATCCGCGTTGTGCTCGCCGACTCCGGGGCCGCTGCGCGGCGCAGGCGCGTCGTGTCCGGAAAAGCGCGGCACCACGCAGGGCGCCGGCACGGTGCCGAGGTCGGGATCGGGCAGGCGCACGACGGCCCCGCGCGCCTGGAAGTGGGGGTCGTCCAGGATATCGGCGATGGTGAAGATCTTGCTGAACGGAACCTCGTGCGCCGCCAGCGTGGCGGCGGCGTCCGCATAGGCATGCGCGGCGAACCAGGTGGCGATCTCTGCGTCGAGCGCATCGATATGGCGCACGCGCGAAGGATTGCTGGCGTAGCGCGCGTCCTGCGCCATCGCCGGCTGCCCGAGCGCGGCGCACAGGCGCCGGAAGATCGGGTCGGACGACGCCACCAGCGCTTGCCGCGGTTGGTGATCTTCCAGTAGAGCGACAGATCGCCCTTGACCGGCGCCAGCCCGCGCAGCGGGTCCGAGCCGTCGGGCAGCTCCAGCTTGACCACGTCGGCRCCCATGTCGGCGCACAGCGTGCTTGCGAACGGCGTGGCCACCACGGTGGCCATGTCGAGGATGCGGATGCCGGCCAGCGGGCCGGCGCGGCGGGAAGGCTGTTGAGCGCTGTCTTGTGTCATGTCTTTCTCAGGGTTGCCCGCAGGCCCGGGCAGCGCGGCAGGCGCGGCGGCGCAAGAGGTGGCGGCAGAGGTGGCGGCATGCATCGTGACGGCCCTCAATCCAGCGTGGTGCCGGTCGACTTGACCAACGCGGCCCACCAGCGCGAATCGTTGCGGATCTGCGCGGCGAACTGTTCCGGCGTGTTGCCGACCGGCTCGGCGCCGAGATCGGCAAGGCGCTTGCGCATGGCCTGCGACGCCAGGATCTTCACGCTCGCCTGGTTCAGCCTTGCGATCACCGCCGGTGGCGTGCCGGCCGGTGCCATCAGGCCCTTCCATGCGGTCACCACGAAGCCCTTGACGCCGGCTTGCTCGGCGGTCGGCACGTCCGGCAGCGCGCTTGCGCGCTGCTCGCTCGCCACCGCCAGCGCGCGCAGCTTGCCGGATTGCATATGCGGCATCAGCGCGGGCATGTTGTCGATCATGAGGTTGATGTGGCCGGCGATGAGGTCGGCCACCGCCGGGCCGCTGCCCTTGTAGGGCACGTGCTGGAGCTTGAGGCCGGTGAGCTGGTTGAACAGCTCGCCGCCGAGCTGGGCCGGCGAGCCATTGCCGGGCGAGCCGAAACTGAGCTGCGCGGGATGCGCCTTGGCATAGGCGATGAATTCCTTCAGGTTGCGCACCGGCAGGCCCGCGTTCACCACCATCAGGTTGTGCTCGCGCACCAGCATGACCACGGGTGCCAGGTCGCGCGCCGGGTCGAACGGCATCTTGGCGTAGAGACTGGGATTGATCACCGTGGGACCGGCGGCGGCCAGCAGCAGCGTGTAGCCGTCCGGCGCCGCGCGCGCGACGAGCTCTGCGCCGATATTGCCGCCGGCGCCGGGCCGGTTCTCCACGATCACCGTCTGGCCGAGTTCGTCCTTGAGGCGCTCCGACAACAGCCGCGCCAGGATGTCGGTGGAGCCGCCGGGCGCGAACGGCACCACCAGCCGGATCACCTTGCCGGGATACGGCGCGTCCGCCAGCGCGGGCCGCAGCGGGACCAGCGCGCCCAGCAGCATGGGCAGGGCGGCGAGAATGTGTTTGATCATGGTGTCTCCTCGGACGATGGGCGCACGCCGCGGGCAGGCTCAGCCGCGCGCGGCGGCAAGCGCGAGCGTGCGCTTGGCGATATTGAGCTGGTGGATCTGGCTGGTGCCTTCGTAGAGGCGGAACAGCCGCACGTCGCGATAGAAACGCTCGATGCCGAAATCGGCGATATAGCCGTAGCCACCGAACATCTGCACGCAGCGGTCCGCCACCCGACCGCACATTTCGGACGCAAAGTATTTGCAGATCGACGCCTGCATGGTCACGTCCTCGCCGCGGTCGCGTGCGCGCGCCGTTTCCAGAACCAGCGCGCGCGCGGCGTGGATCTCGGTCTGGCAGTCGGCGATCAGGGCCTGCACGAGCTGGAAATCGGCCAGCGGCTGGCCGAACTGGCGGCGCTCGCTGACGAAGCGCACGGCTTCGTCGAGCATGCGGATGGCGGGCCCCGTGCACAGTGCCGCCAGGTGGATGCGTTGCTTGTTGAGCACCTTCATCGCGGTGCGGAAGCCCTGCCCTTCCTCGCCACCGATCAGGCTGGCGGCCGGCACGCGGCAATCCTGGAAATGCACTTCGGACACGGGCGATCCGGCCTGCCCCATCTTCTGGTACGGCTGGCCGGTGCTCAGGCCCGGCGTGTCGCGCTCGACCAGGAACGCGGAGATGCCGGCGGCGCCGCCGCGCTCCGGGTCGGTGCGCGCCAGCACGGTAAACAAGCCGGCGATGGGCGCATTGGTGATGAAGCACTTGCTGCCGTTGAGCACGTAGTGATCGCCCTCGCGGCGCGCGGAAGTACGCAGCGCTGTGGCGTCCGAGCCGGCCTCGGGCTCGGTGAGCGCGAAGGCGCCGGTGAGCGCGCCGCTGGCCAGCAGCGGCAGGTAGCGCTGCTTCTGCTCGGGCGTGCCGTCGGCCACCAGCGCTTCCGAGCCGATGCCGGTATTGGTGCCGACGCGCGCGCGGAACGCCACCGAGCACTGCGACAGCTCGATGGCGGCCAGCACCAGTTCCTCGGTGGTCATGCCCGCGCCGCCGTAGGCCTCCGGAATGGAATAGCCGAACAGGCCGGCCCCGGCCATCTCGCGCACCAGTGCCGCCGGCACCTCGTCGCGCGCGGCCACCTCGGCCTCGCGCGGCACCAGCCGTTCGCGCACGAAACGGCGCAGCTCCGCCAGGAAAGGCTGGAAGGTTTCCGGGTCCCTGATCATCTGTCTGTCTCCACTGTTCTTTCCGCCCTGGGGGGACGGTGTGCGAAGCAGCGTAGTAAGCGGCGCGCGGAAACAGGACCGTTGTTTCGCTATCTTGAACCCCAGATCCGCCGCGCGAGGCGGCGATGGCTATGATGGAGGCTCGTTCCCCACAGCCCTGCCGCCCATTCATGCCAAGCCGCCCGCATCATCCCGATCCGGCCTTCGCCACCACGCTGGCGCACGGGCTGGCGCTGCTGCAGTGCTTCCGCATGGGCGAGCCGGTGCTGAGCAACAAGGAGCTGGCCGAACGCACCGGGCTGTCCAAGGCCACGATCTCGCGCCTCACCTACACGCTGGCCGCGCGCGGGCTGCTGCACTACGACGGCGAACTGCGTCGCTACCGGCTCGGCACCACCACGCTGTCGCTCGGCTATCCGCTGCTGGCCAGCATGCGCGTGCGGCAGCTGGCGCGGCCGCTGATGAAAGCGCTCGCCGACCGCGTCGGCGGCTCGGTCTCGCTCGGCCTGCGCGACCGCTTGGAGATGGTCTATGTGGAAACCAGTCGCGGCCATGAAGCCATCGCGTTCCGGCCCGACATCGGCGCCACGCTGCCGATGCTGGCCACGGCGATGGGCCGCGCCTGGCTGTGCCGGGCGCCGCAAGATGCACGAGAGAGCGTGCTCGCGGCCTTGCGCGAGACCGAGCCCGCGCAGTGGCGCGAACACGGCGCGGCGCTGGAAGAGGCCGCGCACGACCTGGCCACGCGAGGCTTCTGTCTTGCGCGCGGCGAATGGCAGTCAGACGTGCATGCGGTCGCGGTGCCGATGCACGAGCCGATCGACGGGGAGATCCTGGTGTTCAACTGCGGCGTGCCCGGCGCGCGCATGGCGCCGCGCAAGCTCGAACGCGACATGGGCCCGCGGCTGCTGCGGCTGGTGCACGGCGTCGAAGCCGCACTGGCAAAGGCATGACGATGCAGCCTGCAGGGCAAACCGGCGAACGCGACCGCCAGTTCGCCAGCACGCTGGCCCGCGGCATCGACATCCTGCTGGCCTACCGGCCCGGCGAGGCCCTGCTCGGCAACGCAGACTTCGCGCGGCGCGCGGGCCTGTCGAAATCCACCGTGGCGCGGCTCACGCACACGCTCTGCGCGCTGGGCTACCTGCGCCACGATGCGGCGCTGGGCAAGTACCGGCTAGGTGCTGCCGTGGTGTCGATGGGCTATCCGCTGCTGGCGGGCATGCAGGTCCGCCAGATCGCGCGACCGCTGATGAAAGCGCTCGCCGACCACGTCGGTGGCGCCGTGTCGCTGGGCATGCGCGAGCGCACGCGGATGATCTACGTGGAGACCGCGCGCTCGACCGACAGCCTGGTGGTCACGCCCGATATCGGCGCGGCGCTGCCCATGCTCGCCACGGCGATCGGGCGCGCCTGGCTGGCCCGCGCGCCGGCCGCGGAGCGCACGGCGGTGCTCAACCGGCTCAGGCTGGAGGATCCGGAGATGTTCCGGCGACTCGCACCGGCGGCGGAAAGAGCCCGGCAGGATTTTGCGCGGCGCGGCTATTGCATCAACCGCGGCGAATGGCGCGATGAGGTGTACGGCTTCGCGGTGCCTTTGCTGCAACCCGTGGACGCGCAACTGCTCGTGCTCAACTGCGGGGTGCCGGCACGCGCGGGCAGCTTCGCCGCGGTCGAGAAGGACGTGGCGCCCCGGCTGGTGACGCTGGTGCAGACGGTCGAAGGCCTGCTCGGGATGCGCTGAACGACAGAGACGCTGCGTGGCAGCGTCCCTGTCCTGTCACCGGCGACAGGACGCCGGTGACTGGACGCCGGCTAAGCCCGGCTAACCCGGGCCAACCCTGGCCAACGCTTAACTGACGCGCTCCAGCACTGCGGCAAAGAAGCCGTCGGTCTGGTGCACGTGCGGATAGAGCGCCAGCATTTCGGCATCCTCGGGCAAGCCCGGCACCACGATCTTCTGCTCGGCCAGCACCTGCGAGGCCGGCACCAGGCGGAAGCCCGGATGCGAGCCGAGGAAACCGCGCACGATGCCCTCGTTCTCGGCCTCCAGCACGCTGCAGGTGGCATAGACCACGCGCCCGCCGACCTTCACCAGGCGCGCGGCGGACTCGAGGATCGATGCCTGCTTGGCGGTCAGCTCCAGCACCGACTGCGGCGACTGGCGCCACTTCAGGTCCGGATTGCGCCGCAGCGTGCCGAGGCCGCTGCAGGGCGCGTCCACCAGCACGCGGTCGATCTTGCCGGCCAGGCGCTTGATCTTGGCGTCGTGCTCGGAATCGATCTGCACCGGATGCACGTTGGACAGCCCGCTGCGCGCCAGGCGCGGCTTGAGGTTGGCCAACCGCTTCTCGGACACGTCGAATGCGTAGAGACGGCCGGTCGAGCGCATCAGCGCGCCCAGCGCCAGCGTCTTGCCGCCCGCGCCCGCGCAGAAATCGACCACCATCTCGCCGCGCTTGGGTGCAACCAGGTTGCACAGCAACTGGCTGCCTTCATCCTGCACTTCGACCAGGCCATTGACGAACAAGGGCAGCTGGTTCAGCGCAGGCTTGCCAGCCAGGCGGATGCCCGCGGGCGCCATCGGCGTGGCCTCGGCCTTCAGGCCTGCGGCCTCCAGCTCGGCCAGCGCGGCTTCGCGCGAGGTCTTGGCCAGGTTGGCGCGCAGGTCCAGCGGAGCCGGGCGCAGCCAGGCATCGCCCAGCGCTTCGACGAAGGCCGCGTCGTGGCGCGCCGCGAGCTCGTCGAACAGCCACTCGGGCAGGTTGGCGCGCACGCGCGGGGCCAGGCTGGCGCGTTCGATGGTGGTCAGCCGGTCCAGCCACTCGCCTTCCTCGGGCAGCAGGAAGGGGGTCAGCACGTCGCGGCCGAGCGTGGCTGCCAGGCCCAGCAGGGCGAGGCGGCGCTGCGAGGCGCCCGTGCCGGAAGCGGCGAACTGCGAGAACTCGACCCGCCGGCGCAACACCGCGAACACGGCTTCGGCGATGATGCCGCGCTCGCGGTGCCCCAGTTTCGGGTTTTCGCGGAAGTAATAGCTCACCACCACGTCGGACGGGCGCGTGAACATCAGCACCTTGCCCAGCAGGCGGTCGATGTGCTGGATATGGACGGCGTGCAGGCCGCCGTGCGGCGCGCGGCCCTGCTGCGGCGCGTGGCCGTCGCGGCTGTCGCTGGTGCGCGCGGCCTGGCGGATCGGCGTGGCCTTGCGCTTGTTGCGGACGGGCTGGCGTGCCCCTGCGGTATTCCGGCTCATGACTGCACCTCCTTAGCGGCAGCAAAGGCCGTGAAAAGCTGGGATTCGGCGGGGTCGACGCTGACCACGCCGGCATGCACGCGCAGCCGGTCCTCGACGAACCAGCGCACTGCGCGCGGGTAGATTGCGTGTTCGGCCGGCAACAGGCGCTCGGCCAGGCTCTCGGGCGTGTCGCCGGGCAGCACGTCGAGCGCGGCCTGGACGATCACCGGGCCGTGATCGAGCTCGGGTGTGACGAAATGGACGCTTGCGCCATGCACTTTGACGCCTGCCTCGATGGCCTGGCGATGCGTATGCATGCCGGGAAAGCAAGGCAGCAGCGAAGGATGGATATTCAGCATGCGCCCCGCATATTTGTCGACAAACCCCGGCGTCAGGATACGCATGAAGCCGGCCAGCACGACCAGATCGGGGGCATGGGCATCGATGGCAGCACCGAGCGCCGCGTCAAAAGAGGCGCGATCTGCATATTTCTTGTGATCGACCACGCCGGTCGGCACGCCATGATCGGCGGCGAACTGCAGGCCTTCGGCATCAGGCCGGTTGGACAGGACGGCCGCCACGCGCGCCGGCCAGCCCTCGGCGGCACAGGCGCGGACGATGGCTTCCATGTTGGAGCCACGCCCTGAAATCAGGATAACGATATTTTTCATCGCGCAATTCTACCAAGGGAGGACCCGTACACGACCAAAGCGAGCGCATTAGGCACTTAAAACACGCTAAACCCCCGTCGGCGCAACGATTTGCATGGCCTGCGCGCAACGGTGTTCCTTGTCGCATGATTGTGACGCCTCGCCCGCTCTGCTAGAGTGGCTGCTATCGTCCACGCGCAGACCGTTTCACGCGGCTTCAAGTGACAACAAGGACGAAGTGAGAAATTAGACGGGATATCGCATGTCGAACGCTGCACCGACCTTGCTGGTGGTCGATGATCATCCAATGGCCTTGTCCGGCACCACCGCCTTCCTGGCGGAAGTGATGCCCGACGTCGCGGTCCATGCCGCCGGGAGCGCCAAGGAGGCGCTCACCACCTTGCAACAGGGGTTGCGCCCGGACATCGTGCTGCTCGATATCTGGCTGACGGACGGCACCGGCTTCGATGCCATGCAGGCGCTCAAGACGCTGGTCCCCTCCGCGCGCTTCATCTTCATGTCGGCCGAAGCCACGCCCGAGATCGTGGGCCGTGCGCGCGCGCTGGCCGCCTACGGCTTCGTCGGCAAGCACCTCGACGCCAATGCCTTCACCGCGGCGGTACGCAAGGTGCTGGCGGGCGACACCTCCTTCCCCTCCGACGAAGCCCTCAACGGCCGCGCCCAGTCCTTCGGGCCGGCCCACGGCATTCCTGTCACTCCGGCCGAACTGGGGCTGACCCCGCGCCAGGGCTCGGTGCTCGCGCTGGTGCTCGAAGGCCTGCCCAACAAGGTCATCGCACGGCGCCTGGGACTGACCGAGAACACCGTCAAGGAACACGTCTCGGCCATCCTGCAACGGCTCGGCGTGCGCACGCGCATGCAGGTGATGTCGCGCATGGAGCGGTTCCGCCTGCGCCAGTAAGCGCACGAAGCCCGGCGGATCGGGCCGGGAAGCACGATCAGCACGATCAACTCGATCAGCGCGATCGGATATCTGCATGATCGGAATGTTCGGAACAAGGCGAAGCGCTGGGCGTGCAACTTTGCAAACGGCGCTGGCCGTGGCCGCGTAACGCGGCGCCGGGACCTTCCGATGGCGCCTGTCAGGCCGGGCGCAGCCAGCGCCGCAGCAACAGGCGCAGCGCCGCCGGATCGACCGGCTTGGGCAGCACGAAGTAGCCGGCTTCCTCGGCCGCCGCCAGCGCGTCGGATTTCAGGTCGCCGGACAACAGCGCGCTGCGCGCCTGCGGCTGCGTGTTCTGCCAGCGCTCGAGCAGGTCCAGGCCATTCTCGCTGCCAGGCAGGCGCAGGTCGCAGAAGATGATGTCCGGCTTGAGCCCCTGCCCGAACAGGTGGTCGGCGTCCGCGCCGTGGGCCGCGCAGGCTACCTCGATACCCCAGGCTTCCATCAGCGCGATCCAGGCCTTGCGGATCTGCGTATCGTCGTCCACCACCAGCACGGTGCCGCGCAGGCGGTCCGGCTTGGCGTCCTCGGCCTGCGCCGAGGCGCGCACGGCCCGGATCGTGGCGACGGTCTCGGCCTCCACCGGCGCCAGCGAGAACCAGAATACCGACCCCCGCCCCGGCACCGAGCGCACACCATAGGTGCCGCGCATCAGGCGCACGCACTCCTTGAAGATGGCCAGCCCCAGCCCCAGCCCCTGGGACGGATCGCGCTGCGGGTTATGCACCTGGTAGTAAGGCGAGAAGATATCGGGCAGGTGCTCCGGCGTGATGCCGGCGCCGGTGTCCCACACCTCCACGCGGATATGCTTGCGGCGCTCGCGCGCGGTCACCAGCACGCCGCCGCGGCGCGTGTAGCGCAGCGCGTTCTGCACCAGGTTGAACAGCGCGCGGCGCAGCAGCACCGGCTCGGCCATGGCATACAGTTCCTCAGGCACGCGCGGCGTCAGCGTCAGCCCGCTTTCGCGCGCATCCGCGGCGAACTGGCTCATCACCTCGTTGATGAGATGGCCGAGTTCGCACGGCTCCAGCGTGGGCAACACCTTGCGGCCTTCGAGCTTGGACAGGTCCAGCAGCGAGCGGAACAGCAGGTCGATGGTCTGGGTGCCGGCCGCCACCTGCTCGACCAGCGGATGCAGCGAAGACGACTTGTTGCGCGCGCGCAGCGCCTCGACCAGCATCACGAGCGCATGCACGGGCTGGCGCAGGTCATGGCTGGCGGCGGCGAGGAAGCGGGATTTCTCCTCGCTGGCGTGCAGCGCCCTTTCCTTTTCTTCCTGGAACTGCTTGGCCAGTCGCCGGCTGTCGCTTTCGAGCTGGATCGCCCGCACCAGCGTGCGCTGCAGGTTCAGCGCATGGCGCGTGAGCATGATGGCGTAGACCATCAGCAGCAGTTGCACGTAGGTGCCGTGACCGGGAAATGCATAGTCGGCCAGCAGGATATTGGGCACCAGGATCGGGACGCCGGCGTAGACCAGGTTCGACGGCACCGGCGACTGGGCGGTGACCCCGCCCGCCAGCACGCCGAGCGCCAGCAGGTACAGCACGCTGGAGAACACGGTCGAGCCGGTAAAGAGATGCAGCAGGGCGGAGCTGCCCCAGGTCAGGCCGGTCAGGAAGGCCATTGCCCGCATATTGGCCCACCACTTGCGCGTATGCGCCGAGCGGCTCATGGTGGCGCCGTCGCGCAGGTAGCCGAAATAGAACCAGCCCGTAGCGGTGGTCAACACCAGCATCACGCCGCACCAGCCCAGCAGCGCGGCATGGTCGGCAGCGGACCAGAAGGCGATCGCGGTCAGGACCGGCAGCACCAGCGAGGCGACGATGGCGGTGGGAGAGACGCGGTGGATGGTCGCCAGCAGCTTGGCCCGCGTGTCGGTATCGAGCGGAGGCCCTGGCGGCGGCAGGATTCGGTTGAGCAGCGCGATCAAGGGAAGGGCTGGGGCGTCGGAAGCGATCCGCCGTATCATGCCGCCTTTTGGGGCGCGGCGCCACGCCGATGGGTCGATCCGTGCACAAAAACGCCAGCTCCCGGCCCCGCTGCGGCGCGGCCGGGCGAAACTTGCCCCCCATTCGCCTTATAATGCTCGCTTTATCCGAACGCCTGACGCCGTCCTCGTGAAAGTCTTCCGTGGCCTGCCCAATGCCGAGAGCCGTGCGCCCTGCGCCCTCACCATCGGCAATTTCGACGGTGTCCACCGTGGCCACCAGTCGCTGCTCGCCCGCGCGCGCGCGGCGGCAGACGCGCGCGGCCTGCCGCTGTGCGTGATGACCTTCGAGCCGCACCCGCGCGAGTTCTTCACCCCGGACAAGGCGCCCACGCGCATCGCGCTGCTGCGCGACAAGCTCGAGAGCCTGCGCCGCAACGGGGTCGACCGCGTCGTCGTCGAGCATTTCAACGCCCATTTCGCCGCCCAGTCTCCGCAAGCGTTCGTGGAGAACGTGCTCTGGCATGGCCTGCACACGCGCTGGCTGCTGGTCGGCGACGATTTCCGCTTCGGTGCCAAGCGTGCCGGCGACTTTGCCTACCTGCAGCAGGCCGGCGGCCAGTTCGGCTTCGACGTGGAACAGATGGGTTCGGTCTCCGAAGGCGGCGTGCGCATCTCCAGCTCCGCGGTGCGCCAGGCGCTGGCCGACGGCGATCTCGAGCATGCGCGCCGCCTGCTCGGCCACGGCTACGCCATCAGCGGCCACGTGATCCATGGCCGCAAGCTGGGGCGCGACCTCGGTTTCCCCACCCTCAACCTGCGCATCTCCCACAAGCGGCCGGCGGTCAGCGGCATCTTCGTGGTGCAGGTGCACGGGCTGGGCGAGCATCCGGTACCGGGCGTGGCCAGCATCGGCGTGCGCCCGACCATCGAGGATGCCGGCCGGGTCCTGCTGGAAGTCCACCTGTTCGACTTCAGCGAGAGCATCTACGGCAAGCTGGTGCGGGTCGAATTCATGAAGAAGCTGCGCGACGAGGCCCGCTTCGACGGCCTCGAAGCGCTGACCGCGGCCATCGCCAAGGACAGCGCGGACGCCCGCGCCTTCTTCGGCCTGACCGCGCCGGGCTCGCCCGCGGGCACCACGCTGGCAGCGGGCGGGCGCGACTTCGCCACTTCCGCCACCGACCGAATTAGCTAGCGCCCCGTTCCCGCGCAGCGGGACCCGGGTCGCTACCCCTTCAAAACCGTGGCTTCCCCGCAGCCTGCCCACGCCGTACCGCGCGCCCGCACCCAGCCGAGCTAGTGCCCCGCGCGGCAACCGAATTGCCCCGAGAATCGACATGTCCAACGACAAACGCGCCAAGCCCGAAAAAAGCAAGTATCCGGTCAACCTGCTCGAGACCCCCTTCCCGATGCGCGGCGACCTGCCCAAGCGCGAGCCGCTGTGGGTCAAGCAGTGGCAGGAAAAGCAGATCTACAAGAAGATCCGGGCCGCCCGCAAAGGCGCCAAGAAGTTCATCCTGCACGACGGCCCGCCGTACGCCAATGGCGACATCCACATCGGCCACGCCGTCAACAAGATCCTCAAGGACATGATCGTCAAGGCGCGCGGCCTGTCCGGCCTCGACGCGGTCTACGTGCCGGGCTGGGACTGCCACGGCATGCCGATCGAGATCCAGATCGAAAAGCAGTTCGGCAAGGGCCTGCCGGTGCAGGAAGTCCAGTCGAAGGCGCGCGCCTACGCCACCGAACAGATCGCCCGCCAGAAGCTGGACTTCGAGCGCCTGGGCGTGCTGGGCGACTGGGAACACCCCTACCTGACCATGAACTACAGCAACGAAGCCGACGAGCTGCGCGCGCTGGGCAAGATCATGGAAAAAGGCTACGTGTTCCGCGGCCTCAAGCCGGTGAACTGGTGCTTCGACTGCGGCTCGGCGCTGGCCGAGGCCGAGGTCGAGTACAAGGACAAGACCGACCTCTCGATCGACGTGGGCTTCCCCTTCGCCGAGGCCGACAAGCTCGCGCATGCGTTCAAGCTGCCCGCGGCACAGCTGGCCGCCAAGCCCGGCTGGATCGTGATCTGGACCACCACGCCGTGGACCATCCCGTCCAACCAGGCGCTCAACGTGCACCCGGAAGTGGAGTACGCGCTGGTCGACACGCCGCGCGGCTACCTGATCCTGGCCACCGAGCGTGTCGAGGAACAGCTCAAGGTCTACGAGCTCGAAGGCAGCGTGCTGGCCACCACCACCGGCGCGGCGCTGTCGGAGATCCGCTTCCACCATCCGCTGGCCAAGATGGACGCGGGCTACGACCGCCTCTCGCCGGTCTACCTGGGCGACTACGTCACCACCGATACCGGCACCGGCATCGTGCACTCGGCGCCGGCCTACGGCGTGGAAGACTTCCAGTCGTGCAAGGCGCACGGCATGAAGGACGCCGACATCATCAGCCCGGTGATGGGCGACGGCGTCTACGCCAGCACCCTGGCGCTGTTCGGCGGCGAGAAGATCTGGGACGCCAACCCGAAGATCGTGGACACGCTCAAGGCCTCGGGCAACCTGTTCAACTCGCACAAGTACACCCACAGCTACATGCATTGCTGGCGCCACAAGACGCCGATCATCTACCGCGCCACCTCGCAGTGGTTCGCGGGCATGGACGTGGACCCGGTCGACGATGGCCCCACCCTGCGCGAGACCGCGCTGGCCGGCATCGAGGCTACCGAGTTCTTCCCCGCCTGGGGCAAGCAGCGCCTGCACAACATGATCGCCAACCGGCCCGACTGGACCCTGTCGCGCCAGCGCCAGTGGGGCGTGCCGATGGCCTTCTTCCTGCACAAGGAAACCGGCGCGCTGCACCCGCGCACGCCGGAACTGCTGGAAGAAGTGGCCAGGCGCGTGGAGCAGCACGGCATCGAAGCCTGGCAGACGCTGGACCCGAAGGAGTTGCTCGGCGACGAGGCCGCCCTCTATGAGAAGAACCGCGACACGCTCGATGTCTGGTTCGACTCCGGCACCACGCACTGGAGCGTGATCCGCAGCTCGCACCGGGAAGACCTGTACGATCCGTCGGCCGACCTGCCCGAAGGCCGCCTGGCGGACCTGTACCTGGAAGGCTCGGACCAGCACCGCGGCTGGTTCCACTCCTCGCTGCTGACCGCCTCGATGCTGTATGGCAAGCCGCCCTACAAGGCGCTGCTGACGCACGGCTTCACCGTGGACGGCGAAGGCCGCAAGATGTCGAAGTCGGTCGGCAACACGGTCTCGCCGCAGGATGTGTCGAACAAGATGGGCGCCGAGATCATCCGCCTGTGGGTGGCTTCGACCGACTACTCCGGCGAACTGTCGATCTCCGACGAGATCCTCAAGCGCGTGGTGGAGGGCTATCGCCGCATCCGCAACACGCTGCGCTTCCTGCTGGCCAACCTGGCCGACTACGACCACGCGCAGCATGCGCTGCCGGTGTCGGAATGGCTGGAGATCGACCGCTACGCGGTGGCGCTGGCCGACCGCCTGCAGCGCGAGATCCTGTCGCACTACGACGGCTACGAGTTCCACCCGGTGGTGGCCAAGCTGCAGACGTTCTGCTCGGAAGACCTCGGCGGCTTCTACCTCGACGTGCTCAAGGACCGCCTCTACACCACGGCCGCCGGCTCCAAGGAGCGCCGCGCCGCGCAGAACGCGATCTACCACATCACCCAGGCCATGCTGCACTGGATGGCGCCCTTCCTCTCGTTCACCGCCGAGGAAGCCTGGCAGATCTTCGGCCACGGCACCGAGCACCGCGACACCATCTTCACCAGCACCTACTACGAGGTGCCGGCGGTCGACCAGGCCGACGAGCTGCTGCAGAAGTGGCACGCCATCCGCGAAGTACGCGCGGAAGTCACCAAGCAACTGGAGTCGGTGCGCGTGGACGGCGAGATCGGCTCGTCGCTGCAGGCCGAGGTCACCATCCAGGCCGGCGGCCCCGTGCTGGCCGCGCTGCAAAGCCTGGCCGACGACCTGCGCTTCGTGCTGCTGACCTCCGCCGCCAAGGTGGCGCCCGCGCCGGAAGGCGGCGACCTGCTGGTCACGGTCACGCCGTCGGTGCACGCCAAGTGCGAGCGTTGCTGGCACTACCGCGCCGACGTCGGCCGCGACCCGGCCCACCCTACCCTCTGCGGCCGCTGCGACAGCAACCTGTTCGGCGCCGGTGAACACAGGAGCCACGCCTGATGGCCACCACCACCACGCGTAGCGCGCGCGGCACCAAGCGCGCCAGCAAGGGCAGCAGCACCACGCCGCTGCTGTGGCTGGCGTTCGCCCTGCTGGTGATCGTGCTCGACCAGTTCTTCAAGATCGTCATCGTCCGGACCTTCGCCTACGGCGAGTCGCGTCCCGTGACCGGCTTCTTCAACCTGGTGCTGGTCTACAACAAGGGCGCGGCGTTCAGCTTCCTGGCCGACGCCGGCGGCTGGCAGCGCTGGTTCTTCACCGGGCTCGGCGTGGTGGTGGGACTGTTCATCGTGTGGATGCTGTACCGCCACACCGGCCAGCGCCTGTTCTGCTTCGCGATCTCGCTGATCCTGGGCGGCGCCATCGGCAACGTGGTGGACCGGGTGGCCTACGGCCATGTGATCGACTTCCTCGACTTCCACATGCGCAACTACCACTGGCCCGCGTTCAACGTGGCGGAYTGCGCSATYACGGTGGGCGCSGTRYTGCTGATCGTSGAYGAACTGCGSCGCGTGCGCCGSCACTGAGGGCGGCCGCCGGCGGCAGGCACGCGCCCCGCTCAATAGCGGATCGCGTACCAGGCATGCTTGAGGTATTCGGCAAGCACGGCGCTGCCCTCGTAGATCACCAGCGAGTTCGTCAGGCTCGCGCCGGGATAGACGCCATGAGCGCCCCACTCGACCTCGCCCCAGGTCTGGCGGAACGATTGCAGGGCCCGGCTGGTGTGATACCAGCTGGTCACCAGCACCGCCTGGCGGGGCGCGAAGCGCTCCAGTTGCGCCCGCGTCATGCGGGCGTTTTCCATGGTGCTGCGCGAAAAGCACTCGTAGCCGATACGCCCGCGCGGCACACCGGCCATGACCAGCCGGCGCACGTTCAACAGGCAGTCTCCGGTGCCGGTGACGAACACGAAGGGCGCCACGCCGGCGTGGTACAGCTCCGCCGCGCCGATCACGCGCTCGCCCGACTCCCCGCCCAGCACCACGATCCAGTCCGCCCGCGCCGGTACGTCCTCGCGCGGCAGCCATTGCCTGGCGAAGGCCAGCAGCAGCACGGCGAGCGCCAGCGCGCAGGCCAGCAACAGCAGGATCAGGTTCTGCAGGCGCAGGGGCCGCTGCGGGCGGTGCTGGCGAAACAAGGGACGTGGCGACATGAGGACGGCGAGGAAGGTGGCTCGGCAGAGGCGGCAACGGGGGCGGGAGCGCCGGTGACGGCGCGCCCGCCAACGCGCACGCGGGCAAGCCGGTATTATTGACGTTTCTCCGGCGCGGCGGAATGCAATCGATGGGCAACCCGGCCGCGGCACCCGGATCACAACTTCGAGCAAAGAGCATATCCATGGATCTGCGAGGCAAGCATCTCGTCCTTGGCATGACCGGCGGCATCGCCTGCTATAAATCGGCCGAGCTGGTCCGCCTGCTGACCAAGGCCGGCGCCACCGTGCAGGTGGTCATGACCGAGGCCGCCACCCAGTTCATCACCCCGGTCACCATGCAGGCGCTGTCCGGCCGCACGGTGTTTACCTCGCAATGGGACGCGCGCGTGGGCAACAACATGGCCCATATCGACCTCTCGCGCGAAGCCGACGCCATCGTGATCGCGCCCGCCTCCACCGATTTCCTTGCATGGCTGGCCMAYGGCCTGTGCGACGACCTGCTGTCCACGCTGTGCATCGCGCGCGACTGCCCGCTGCTGGTGGCACCCGCCATGAACCGGCAGATGTGGGCGGCACCGGCGACCCAGCGCAATGCCGCGCAGCTGCGCGCCGACGGCGTGACGGTGCTGGGCCCGGGCAGTGGCGACCAGGCCTGCGGCGAAGTCGGCGACGGCCGCATGCTGGAGCCGGCGGAGCTGGTGGAGGACATCGTCGCATTCTTCCAGCCCAAGCCGCTTTCCGGGCGCCGCGTGGTGATCACCGCCGGACCCACCTTCGAGGCCATCGACCCGGTGCGCGGCATCACCAACCGCTCGTCCGGCAAGATGGGCTTCGCCATTGCGCGCGCGGCCCGCGAGGCCGGCGCCGACGTGATCCTGGTGGCCGGCCCGACCGCCCAGCCGACGCCGCGCGGCGTGGCGCGCACCAACGTGGAAAGCGCCCAGCAGATGCACGACGCGGTGCTGGCGAGCCTGCCCGCCGCCGACGTGTTCATCGCCGTGGCGGCCGTGGCCGACTGGCGCCCGGCCGAGGTGGCCACGCAGAAGCTCAAGAAAGCCAACGACACCGACACGCCGACGCTGCAATTCGTGCAGAACCCGGACATCCTCGCCGCCGTGGCCGCGCGGCCGGACGCGCCCTACTGCGTGGGATTCGCCGCCGAGAGCGAGAAGCTCGAGCAGTACGGCGAACAAAAGCGCCAGCGCAAGAACGTGCCCTTGCTGGTAGGCAATATCGGCCACCACACCTTTGGCCTGGACGACAACGAGATCGTGCTGTTCGATGCCAAGGGCATGACGCGCCTGCCGCGCGCCGACAAGCTGACGCTGGCGCGCGACCTTGTCGCGGCCATCGGCCAGCGCCTGCCCGCCCGCGGCTGAACCCCCTCGCACGAGCCCCGACCATGTCAGAAAGCAAACCCAAGCTGCGCCTCTCGGTGCTGGACCAGAGCCCGGTCATCGCGGGCCATAGCGCGCGCGATGCACTGGCCGCCACGGTGGATCTGGCCCAGGCCGCCGATGCGCTCGGCTACACGCGCTACTGGTGCGCCGAGCACCACGGCCTGCGCGGCGTGTGCAACCCCGCGCCGGAAGTCATGCTGGCGCGCCTGGGCAGCGTCACGCAACGGATCCGGCTGGGCTCGGGCGGCGTGATGCTGCCCTACTACAGTCCCTTCAAGGTGGCAGAGCAATTCCGCATGCTGGAGGGCCTGTTCCCCGGCCGCATCGACCTCGGCGTGGGCCGCGCGCCGGGCGGCGACATGCGCACCGCGCAGGCGGTGGCGATGGGCGACTACAACCGCGGCGACCGCTTTGCCGAGCAGGTGCAGGATCTGTCCTGGCTGGTGCGCGGCGAAGTGCCGCCGGGACATGTCGCCGAGGGCGTGGTGCTGCAGCCGGAGATCGATACCCGGCCCGAGCTCTGGGTGCTGGGTTCGAGCGACTACGGCGGCGCGCTGGCGGCCCGGCTGGGGCTGCGTTTCGCCTTCGCCCATTTCATCAATCCGCATATGGGCCACGCGGTGGCGCGCCATTACCGCGAGGATTTCGCGCCCGCCTATGAAGAGCGGCCGTACAGCGCGGCGGCGATCTTCGTGATCTGCGCCGACACCGAAGCCGAGGCCGCGGAGCTGGAGCGCGCCGTGGACCTGCGCCGGCTGCAGATGGCCTATGGCGTCAACGCGCCGATCCCTTCGCTGGCGCAGGCCGCACAGCACGAACTGACGGAACGCGACCGCCTGATCGTCGAGCGCGAGCGCCCGCGCACCATTTGCGGCACGCCGGAGCAGGTGGCGCAGCGCATGCTGGACCTGCGCGAGCGCTTCGAGGCCGATGAACTGGTGGTGCTGAGCGTGGCCGCGAGCTATGCGGCGCGGCTGCGCACCTACGAGCTGCTGGCGCAGGCCTTCGCGCTCCCGGCGGCCTGAGTCCGGTGGCCGTCCGGGTCCGCTCGGCTATCATCTCGGGTTGCCAACGTTTTTAGTTTTCCGGAACCGACCAGCCATGACCATCGAAGCGAACCCCACCGTCGAAATCAAGGTGCTCGACGCACGCCTGCACGAGTGGGGCCTGCCCGCCTACCAGAGCGACATGGCGGCGGCGATCGACCTGCACGCCTGCCTGGACGCGCCGCTGGCCATCGAGCCCGGCACGCCGGCGCAACTGGTGCCGGCCGGCTTTGCCGTGCACATGGCCAACCCCTATATGGCGGCCACCATCGCGCCGCGCTCGGGGCTGGGCCACAAGAAGGGACTCGTGCTGGGCAATTCCATCGGTGTGATCGATGCAGACTACCAGGGCCCGATCATGGTCAGCGTATGGAACCGCAACGCGCCCGGCACCGAGCCGATCGTGATCCAGCCGGGCGAGCGCATCGCGCAGATGATGTTCGTGCCGGTGCTGCGGCCGGTGTTCAAGACGGTGGAAGATTTCTCCGCCGACACCGCGCGCGGCGCGGGCGGATTCGGCTCGACCGGCGTGCATCACGCCGGCAAGGGCGCCTGAGCGCCCCGGCAGGGATCCGGCGCGCTCAGCGCGCCTGTTCGAACAGCAGCGCCACGCCGCCGGCCACCGAGGCCGGTATCAGGCTTTCTTCGGGGCCCAGGTCCAGTGCGCCCACGCCGGCGGCGCGCCAGCCCGCGCGAGCCGCGGCCAGGTCGCCGGTGCTCAGCCGGATGGCCGCATAGCCCGGCACCGCGCGCCGGACGTGCTCCGTGCCGGTGGCGGCCGGCAGCGCCTGCGGCGTGGTCACCACCAGCGTGGCGCCATCCAGCGCCAGGCTGCAGATGTGATCGCTGAGCTGCGTCATCTCGCCGCCGGTGAGTTCGGCATAGGCGCGGCCAGCCGCTTCCACCAGCGCCGGCGCGACCACCAGGAACATCGCGGCGATACCGGTGGCGCCGTTGGCGTGCGTGGTCCATTCGGGGCGCCACAGCAACTCCGGGGTGCGGTGCTCGCACAAGAAAAAGCGGGCGCCGGGAGCGTCGTCGATGGCGGTGACGCGGAACGTGGCAGGATGCTCGCTGCCGTCGTCCAGGCGCACCGGGCGCGAGAATTCGATCGGATCCGAGGTGTGCCAGCCGCCGCGACGCAGTTGCGCCGAGGCCTCGAAGCTGTCGGCGCTCTTGCAGGACAACGCCGCGCATCCGCCGCCGGCTTGCTGGGCATCCCAGTAATACTGCCGCGTGGGGCTGGGGGCCGTGACATGCAGCAATTCGAGATAGTCGCTCCCCAGCATCACGCAATGGTTTTGCGAGCCGAGCGTATGGTAGCCGCGCGGCGTCAAGGTAAAGCCGAGCCCGCGCCACGCCTGCGCCGCGGCATCGAGGTCTGGGCACACCATCACGGCATGGTCTAGCGGTTCCGTCGTCATCGCTGCCTCGGCAATTCTCTGCAAATCTCTGTCATCAATCGAACTGGATATTGGCCTTGCGCGCCACGGCCTGCCATTTGTCGTGCTCGTGCCGCACCAGGCTGGCGAGTTCGGCGGGGCTGCCACCGACGATCTCGAACCCCTGCGTGGCCAGCGCGTCCATCACGCGCTGCTGGCGCAGCGCGCGCACCAGCGCATCGTGCAGCCGCATCACCGTCGCCTCGGGCAAGCCGGCCGGGCCGAACACGCCGATCCAGGAATAGGCCTCGAAGCCACGGTAGCCCTGCTCGCTCACGGTGGGCAGTTGCGGGAACTGGCGCAGGCGCGTGGTGCCGGTCACGCCCAGCAGCTTGACCGTCTTGGCCGCCACGTGCGCCTGCACGGCGGCATAGCTCGAGAAAAAGACGTCGACTTCGTTGGACAGCACGGCCTGTACCGCCGGGCCACCCCCTTTGTATGGAACATGGAGGAAACGCACCCCGGCTTCCGTCGCCAGGGCTTCCGCAGCCAGCTGGTTCAGGCTGCCGATGCCCGACGACGCATAGTGGATGCTCTCCGGCTTCTCGCGCGCCATCTGCACCAACTCCTTCACATTGGAGGCGGGCAGCGAGGGATTGGCCGCAATCACAAGAGGGAAGCGCACCAGCTGCGAGATCGGCGTGAAATCGCGGAAGGTGTCGTAAGGCAGGTGCTTGTAGGCAAACGGGTTGATCGCGTGGGTATCGAACGCCATCAGCAAGGTGGTGCCGTCCGGCTTGGCGCGCGCCACCGTGCTGGATGCGATCAGGCCACCCGCGCCTGGCTTGTTGTCGATCACCACGGTCTGGCCCAGCAGGCTCTTGAGGCCAGGCTGGAGCTGGCGGGCGACGATGTCGACGCTGCCGCCCGGGGGGAAAGGCAGCACCATCGAGATCGGGTGGCCGGCACCGCCGATTGCGGCTTCGCCACCGGCGGCGGCCAGGCCGGGCACGGGAATCAGGGGCATCGCGCCCAGCGGCAGCGATTTGAGGAGCAGGCGGCGCAGCCGCGAGCAATCGGGTCGGGACATCGGGTACTCAGGCGAATGGCGGGCTCGCGCGGCTGCAGCGGCAGTCGCACCCGGCCATAACAAAAAGGGCGGCATTGCTGCCGCCCTGTATTTTGCCCGAGGATAGCACGGATTGCAGACGACGGCCCGGCCGCCGTCCACACGCCTCAGACTTCTGCCTTCTCGTTTTCCGGCGCCTCCGGCGGTTCCGGCGGTTCGGCCGCAGCCTCCGCGAAGTCCAGCTTGATCTGGTCCTGCTCGTCGAGATCGACCACGACCTTGCCGCCCGAAACCAGCTTGCCGAACAGCAGTTCGTCGGCCAGCGCCTTGCGGATCAGGTCCTGGATCAGGCGCTGCATCGGCCGCGCACCCATCAGCGGATCGAAGCCCTTCTTCGCCAGGAACTTGCGCAGTTTCTCGCTGAAGCTGGCTTCCACCTTCTTCTCGTGGAGCTGTTCCTCGAGCTGCATCAGGAACTTGTCGACCACGCGCAGGATGATTTCCTCGTCCAGCGAGCGGAAGCTGATCATGGCGTCCAGGCGGTTGCGGAACTCCGGCGTGAACATGCGCTTGATGTCGGCCATCTCGTCGCCTTGCTCGCGCGACGAGGTGAAGCCGATGGTGGCGCGGTTCATGGTCTCGGCTCCCGCATTGGTGGTCATGATGATGATCACGTTGCGGAAGTCGGCTCGGCGACCGTTGTTGTCGGTCAGCGCGCCATGGTCCATCACCTGCAGCAGGATATTGAAGATATCCGGATGCGCCTTCTCGATTTCGTCCAGCAGCAGCACGCAGTGCGGCTTCTTGGTGACGGCCTCGGTCAGCAGGCCGCCCTGGTCGAAGCCGACGTAGCCCGGGGGCGCGCCRATCAGCCGGCTCACCGCATGGCGCTCCATGTATTCGGACATGTCGAAGCGCAGCAGCTCGATGCCCATGATGAAGGCGAGCTGCTTGGCGACTTCGGTCTTGCCGACGCCGGTCGGGCCCGAGAACAGGAAGGAGCCGATCGGCTTGTCGGTCTTGCCCAGGCCAGCGCGCGACATCTTGATGGCCGAAGCCAGTGCCTCGATGGCGGGATCCTGGCCGAACACCACCGACTTCAGGTCGCGGTCCAGGGTCTGCAGCTTGCTGCGGTCGTCCTGGTTGACGCTCTGCGGCGGGATGCGGGCGATGCGCGAAACGATGTCCTCGATCTCGCTCTTGCCGATGGTCTTCTTCTGCTTGGACTTCGGCAGGATGCGCTGCGCGGCGCCTGCCTCGTCGATCACATCGATGGCCTTGTCCGGCAGGTGGCGGTCGGTGATGAAGCGGGCCGACAGCTCGGCTGCGGCAGTCAGCGCCGCCGCCGCGTACTTGACGCCGTGGTGCTCCTCGAAGCGCGACTTCAGGCCGCGCAGGATCTGCACGGTCTGGTCGACCGACGGCTCCACCACGTCGATCTTCTGGAAGCGGCGCGACAGTGCCGCGTCTTTCTCGAAGATGCCGCGGTATTCCGTGAAGGTGGTCGCGCCGATGCACTTGAGCTGGCCCGACGACAGCGCCGGCTTGAGCAGGTTGCTGGCGTCCAGCGTGCCGCCCGAAGCGGCGCCCGCGCCGATCAGCGTGTGGATCTCGTCGATGAACAGGATCGCGTTCGGATTGTCCTTGAGCGACTTGAGCACGCCCTTGAGGCGCTGCTCGAAATCGCCGCGGTACTTGGTGCCGGCCAGCAGCGCGCCCATGTCGAGCGAGTACACGACCGCCTTTTCCAGGATGTCGGGCACTTCGTTCTTGGTGATGCGCCACGCCAGGCCTTCCGCGATGGCGGTCTTGCCTACGCCGGCCTCGCCCACCAGCAGCGGGTTGTTCTTGCGCCGGCGGCACAGCACCTGAACCACGCGCTCGACTTCGCTCTCGCGGCCGATCAGCGGATCGATCTTGCCGGCCTTGGCCAGCACGTTCAGGTTCTGGGTGAACTGCTCCAGCGGGCTTTCCTTGCCATCGCCGCCCTCGCCCTCGGCCGTGCCGTCGCCATGCTTGGCCGGCTCGGCCTGGTCCTTGCGGATACCATGGCTGATGAAATTGACCACATCCAGCCGCGTCACGCCCTGCTGCTGGAGGTAGTACACCGCGTGCGAGTCCTTCTCGCCGAAGATCGCGACCAGCACATTGGCGCCGGTCACTTCCTTCTTGCCGTTCGAAGTGGACTGAACGTGCATGATGGCGCGCTGGATCACGCGCTGGAAACCCAGCGTGGGCTGGGTATCCACCTCGTCGGTGCCGGGCACCACCGGGGTGTTGTCCGCGATGAAATTCTTCAGACTGGTGCGCAGATCCTCGATATTGGCTGCGCAGGCGCGCAAGACTTCCGCTGCCGTGGGGTTGTCAAGCAACGCCAATAGCAGGTGCTCCACGGTAATGAACTCGTGGCGTGCCTGCCGCGCTTCAACAAACGCCATGTGCAGGCTGACTTCCAATTCTTGCGCAATCATGCTTCCTCCATCACGCACTGCAACGGATGACCCGCCTGCCGCGCGTGCGTTGACACCAGCTCGACCTTCGTCGCCGCGATATCCCTGGTATAGATACCGCAAACCCCCTTGCCTTCCCGGTGGACGGTCAGCATGATCTGCGTCGCCGTCTCCCGGTCCCTGCTGAAATACTGCTGCAGGATCATCACGACGAACTCCATCGGGGTGAAGTCGTCATTCAGCAGCAGGACCTTGTACATCGCGGGCGGCTTGAGCGCCTGCTCTTTCCGCTCCAGTACGGTGCCTGCTTCGCGTTGTGGGACATTTGCCAGCCGTGTAGCCATGGCTTTATTCTAACCCTTACGCACAACTCTGCAATTTGGGGAAAAGACGCCGGATTCAAGAGGCCGATGCAGCGACCGTCGAAATTCCGGAGATGCCGAATGCATCCGGGTACACCTCGCGGGAGCCGCGGCGCTGCCGGGCTCCAGTCCCCTCCAAAATACCACCGACCGCCGTTCCTTTCCCGCCACACCCTACGGGGAGTGGGGAATCTGCCAACTTGACAGGGGTCAGGTTTGACAGAAGAATCGTTCGCACATTCACGTCTGGTTACGCGAGCCAAAGCAACAAGCCGGACCTGGGTGATCCGTGAGCAGGGAGGCCCACGAATCCGGCGGCGGCGAGTCAGATACAGAAACTGGCCGCCACGCGGTACCCGCAAGTCGTGCCATCGTGCCCGGCCCGGTCTGACCGGTCCGAGCGCGAGGCCGCATGCCGGGTGCCCGGCTGGCCGCGGCGCTTTCCCCCGCTCGTATCCTGCTTTTTCTGTTGGGGGAGTTTATGGCAAGCGGTATCGTCAAATGGTTCAATGACGCCAAGGGCTTTGGGTTCATCAAGCCGGACGACGGCGAAGAGGAACTGTTTGCGCACTTTTCGGCCATCCAGATGAGTGGCTTCAAGACCCTGAAAGAGGGTCAGCGCGTGTCCTTCGAAGTCATCCAGGGGCCCAAGGGCAAACAAGCCACCAATATCCAGGACGGCGCCTGAGGCCTCTGTGCGCGGCCGCACCCGCCGACAGAGCGCGAGGCGGCCACGAAAGGATGCGGGGGAAGCTCTCCCCGGAACGGGATCGGTCCGCGCCCCCCGGACATCGCCTGGCCTAGACAGCCAGCGCGCCATGGACGGAAAAGCAGGCTGAACAGCAGTACGCAACGCATCCGTCAAAAAGCCCGGTCAGGTCAATGCCGGGCTTTTTGTTTGCCATGCGCCGCGCTACACCCAGCCCTCGATGTGCAGCCCGCTGGCCTGCTCGGCCGCCTCCCGCGTGACCGCGCGCACGGTCTGGCCAAAGGTCCAGACATGGCCTTCGGGATCCCGCGCGCCATAGACCCGGTCGCCGTAGAACTGGTCTGCCGGTTCCCTGACGATTTCCGCGCCGGCGGCCCGCGCCCGCTCGCAGTGGGCATCGATCCCCTCCAGCAAGTGAACATGGACCGACTGCGTGTTCATGCCGCCTGCCGCGGCGGGACTGGCGGTGTAATCCGTCCAGGCGCTGCCGATCATGATATAGCCGCCGCCGAAGCGCATCTCGGAATGGACCAGCTTGCCTTCGCGGTCGGTGATGACCATGGCGCGCTCGAAGCCGAACGCCTTTTCCAGCCAGTCCAGGGCCGCGAGCGGGTCGCGGTAATAGAGCGCGGAGCCGAAGGCCGCGCGCCGGAACGGATCTTCCATCATGCCTCCCCGGGCAGTTTCCCTCGACACTGAACAAGCTAGGTAACGCCCTGCCCGATTGCAAGGCGGCCCGGCGCGGCCTCATGAAAAAACCCCGGGCCTGCTTGCGCGGGACCGGGGTTGGTCGGTGTGCGGCGGCGCCTGGGCGGCGCGGAGGCCGGCAGCCGCTTACATATTGTCGATCAAGACCTGGCCAAAGCCCGAGCACGACACCTGGGTCGCGCCTTCCAGCAGGCGGGCGAAGTCATAAGTGACCTTTTTCGACAGGATCGATTTCTCCATCGACGCGATGATCAGGTCGGCAGCTTCGGTCCAGCCCATGTGGCGCAGCATCATTTCGGCGGAAAGGATTTCGGAACCCGGGTTCACGTAGTCCTTGCCGGCATACTTCGGCGCGGTGCCGTGGGTCGCTTCGAACATGGCCACGGAGTCCGACAGATTGGCGCCGGGGGCAATGCCGATGCCGCCGACCTGCGCGGCCAGCGCGTCGGAGATGTAGTCGCCGTTCAGGTTCAGCGTGGCGATCACCGAGTACTCGGCCGGGCGCAGCAGGATCTGCTGCAGGAAGGCGTCGGCAATGGCGTCCTTGATCACGATCTCGCGGCCGGTCTTCGGGTTCTTGAACTTGCACCACGGGCCGCCGTCGATCAGTTCCGCACCGAACTCCTTCTGCGCCAGTTCGTAGGCCCAGTCACGGAAGCCACCTTCGGTGAACTTCATGATGTTGCCCTTGTGCACGATGGTCACCGACGGCTTGTCGTTGTCGATCGCGTACTGGATCGCCTTGCGCACCAGGCGCTGGGTGCCCTGGCGGGAAACCGGCTTGACGCCGATSCCSGAGGTGTYSGGGAARCGGATCTTCTTGACGCCCAKTTCRTYCTGCAGGAAGGCGATCAGCTTCTTGGCCTGGTCGCTTTCGGCTTCCCATTCGATGCCGGCGTAGATGTCTTCCGAGTTCTCGCGGAAGATGACCATGTCGATCTTCTGCGGCTCGCGCACCGGCGAAGGCACGCCCTTGAAATAGGCGACCGGGCGCAGACAGACGTACAGGTCCAGTTGCTGGCGCAGCGCTACGTTCAGCGAACGGATGCCGCCGCCGACCGGCGTTGTCAGCGGGCCCTTGATCGACACCACGTATTCCTTCAGGGCCGCGAGGGTTTCTTCCGGCAGCCAGACATCGGGACCGTACACCTTGGTGGACTTCTCGCCGGCGTAGATCTCCATCCAGGAAATCTTGCGCTTGCCTGCGTAGGCCTTGGCCACGGCAGCGTCAACCACCTTGATCATCACCGGGGTGATGTCCAGGCCCGTCCCGTCACCCTCGATAAAGGGAATGATCGGATTGTCCGGAACATTCAGCGAAAAATCCTGGTTGACCGTGATCTTTTCGCCGGCCGGAACCTTGATGTGTTGATACATGACGTCTCCAGTGCGGAACGGGGGATTGAAACTGCCGCCAGGCCCGTGACCGGACGGCGAGATGTGGGTGACGCGCGGGGGCATTTTAACGGGGAACGGCATGGCCACGATGCTGCGTCGCATCACGACGGAGCGTCCGCGCGCACCCCGGTGCGCGCAAATCCTCTATCCCTATGTGCAAAATTTGGTCTTATATAAGACATAAGACCGTTTTGTATTATGCAGCAAAATTTCATGATCCGCCATCTCCGCGGCACCCCCGAATCCTGCCACCGCCCCGCAACCGGGCGCCCGGCTGCGGCATACTGGCGCCGGCGGGCGCCCGGCCTGCACCGTTTCCTCGTATCCGCATGACCCTGATTGCCCTGAACAAGCCCTTCGGCACCATGAGCCAGTTTTCCGCCCACCCCACGCGGCCGACGCTGGCCGACTGCGTGGCGCTGCCCGGCGTGTATCCGGCGGGCCGGCTCGACGCCGACAGCGAGGGCCTGCTGCTACTGACCGATGATGGCGCCCTGCAGGCGCGTATCGCGGATCCACACCATAAGTTGCCGAAGACCTACCTGGCCCAGGTGGAGAACATTCCGCAAGACCAAGCGCTCGCGCGCCTGCGCGAGGGCGTCGATCTTGGCGATTTCCGCACGCTGCCGGCACGGGCGCGCTGCATCGAGGAGCCCGTCTTCCTGTGGCCGCGCAATCCGCCGGTGCGGTTTCGCGCCGCCATCCCGACGCAGTGGCTGGAGCTGGAGATCCGCGAAGGGAAAAACCGGCAGGTGCGGCGCATGACGGCGGCGGTGGGCTTTCCCACCCTGCGGCTGGTGCGGCTGAAGATCGGCGCGCTCGACCTGCGCACGCTCGGGCTGGCGCCGGGACAATGGCGCGAAATCGCGCCCGCGGACCTTGGCCTCGACACCCCGGGCTCGCCACGCGCAGGCGCACCAGGCGGGTCCGCCGCCCCTCAGGGACGGCGCCCCGCGCGCCCCCGCCCAGGAAGTTACAAAAATTAACAGAGAGAAGGTCAACGACTCACCACTCGGTTTCGTTTTTGACACTGACGCGTCGCATACGAGTCACTCTTTCGAATCGAATTCAACCTTCCAAGGTAGATAGCATGAACAAACTGATCGCTGCTCTGGTTGCCGGCCTGTTCGCCACCGGCGCTTTCGCCCAAGCCGCCGCTCCCGCACCGGCAGCACCGGCTGCCGCAGCACCGGCAGCTGAAGCTCCGGCCGCAAAGCCCGCGACCAAGAGCACCAAGAAGACCCACAAGAAGCACGCTCACAACAAGACCAAGGCTGCTCCGGCTGCCAAGACCGACGCTGCTCCCCAGTAAGCGCATTGCTGGCACGCCGGGTCCTTTGGGTCCGGCATGAGAGAGGCAGGCTGCCCGTCGGGTGCCTGCCTTTTTTGTTGTCCGCCCCGGCGTGCCGCGCGCGTGGCACGCCCGTGCAACGCGGCGAAATATGCGAGCCAGCCGCCCGCCTCGCAGCTGCGTTATGCTGGCGGCTGTCCTGAACCCGTCATACGCCGCCTCCCTTTCATGCGCCCTGTCCTCCCGTTACTTCTCGCCGGCGGCTGCGCCGTTGCCGCCCTGACTTCCGCGTTTGCCCAGGCGCAGGCCAGCCTGCCGGTCAGGCAGCTCACCGCAGGCATGTACGCGATCAAGGCGGAGATTGCCGCCACGCCGGAATCCCGCGAACTCGGGCTGATGTACCGCAAGACCATGCCCGCCAACGAGGGCATGCTCTTTGTCTTCGAGGAGAAGGCAGGGCATTGCTTCTGGATGAAGAACACCGACCTGCCGCTGTCGATCGCCTTCCTCGCCGATGATGGCGCCATCGTCAATATCGAGGACATGGCGCCGCAGACGGAAGACAACCATTGCCCGCGCGCAGCCGTGCGCTATGCGCTGGAAATGAACAAGGGATGGTTTGCGCAGAAGGGCCTGAAGGCCGGCGCGAAGATCGGCGGCCTGCCGCAGCCGCGCTGAAGGCGCAGGGCGCGGCGGTCCGGCCGCCGCGCCCTGCGACGAGATCAGTCGCGGAAGTTGTTGAAGTCCAGCGGCGCCTCGGGAACGTCCTTGCGCAGCAGGGCGATCACGCTCTGCAGGTCGTCGCGCTTGGTGCCGGACACGCGCACCGCATCGCCCTGGATGCTGGCCTGCACCTTGATCTTGCTGTCCTTGATCATCCGCACGATCTTCTTGGCCAGGTCGCCGGTGACGCCCTTCTTGATGGTGATGACCTGCTTGACCTTGTCGCCACTGATCTTGTCGGTCTTGCCGTAGTCGAGGAAGCGCACGTCCACATTGCGCTTGGCCATCTTGCTGATGAGCACGTCCTTGACCTGGCCGAGCTTGAAATCGTCATCGGCGAAGGCGGTCAGCTCGTTTTCCTTGTGCTCGACCCGGGCGTCCGATCCCTTGAAGTCGAAACGGGTGGTGATCTCCTTGTTGGCCTGTTCGACCGAGTTCTTCACCTCGACCATATTCGCTTCGCACACTACGTCAAACGACGGCATTGCATTCTCCTTTGTCTTGCGTGTTGCTGATGTTGCTGATGTTGCGGTGTAGCGCCGTTCGCCCGCAGCGGCAGGCCGATGGCGGCGCTTACGTATAATCCAGCCTACCCTGCAGTCCGGCGCCGCCGCGCGGCCGCCGCTTCACCTTTCCCTTGCATGGCAGATTTCCACGAATTTTATCCCCTGCGCCGCCACAATACATTCGGATTCGACGTGCGCGCGCGCTTCGCCGTCCATGTGCGCAGCGAAGCCGACCTGCTGCATGCGCTGGCGGATCCCCGCGCGCATGGCTTGCCGCTGGTGGTGCTGGGCGGCGGCAGCAATGTGGTGCTGACGCAGGACCTGGATGCCCTGGTCCTGCTGATGGAAATCCCCGGCTACACCGTGAGCGCGGCCGACGATACCTTCCTGGTGACCGCCGGCGCCGGCGAGAACTGGCACGCGCTGGTCTGCCGCACGGTCGCCGACGGCATGCCCGGCCTGGAAAACCTGGCGCTGATTCCCGGCACGGCGGGCGCCGCGCCGATCCAGAACATCGGCGCCTACGGCGTGGAACTGCGCGAGCGCTTCGAGCGCCTGCGCGCATGGGACCGCCGCGCCGGCGAATTCGTCGACCTGACGCTGGACCAGTGCCGTTTCGCCTATCGCGACAGCCTGTTCAAGGGCGAGGGCCGCGACCGCTACATCATCACCGCCGTCACGCTGCGCCTGCCGCGACCGTGGCAGCCGGTGCTCGGCTACGCGGAGCTCGCGCGGGAAGTCGCGCAGGATCCGGCCGCGCCGGCCACGGCCAGCCGCATCCGCGATGCCGTCATCGCCATCCGCTCGCGCAAGCTGCCCGACCCGGCCGAAATCGGCAACGCGGGCAGCTTCTTCAAGAATCCGGTGGTCGGCGCCGGGCAACGCGATGCGCTGCTGGCGCAGCACCCCGGCCTGGTCAGCCATGCCCAGCCGGACGGCAGCTACAAGCTGGCAGCCGGCTGGCTGATCGACCAGTGCGGGTTCAAGGGCCTGAGCGACGGCGCGGTCGGCGTCTACGGCAAACAGGCCCTGGTGCTGGTGCACCACGGCGGCGGCAGCGGGCAGGAACTGCTGGCGCTGGCAAGCCGCATCGCCGATACCGTGGCGGCGCGCTTTGGCGTGCGCATCGAGCCCGAGCCGGTCGTCCTGTAAGAGCGGCGCAGCCGGGCCCGGCTGCGCTGCCGTTCTTCAGGCGAAGTGGCAGACGTAGTCCAGGGTTTCCTGCACGTCGATGTCGAAGCTGCTGTTGCCCGGCACATTGAACTGCTGGCCTGCGCCGTACGTGTTCCATTGCTCCTCGCCCGCCAGGCGCACGCGGCAGCTGCCCGCGTTGATTTCCATGATTTCCGGCGCGCCCGTGCCGAAGGTCAGCGTGGCGGGGAAGATCACGCCCAGCGTCTTGCGGGTGCCATCCGGGAACAGCACGGTGTGGCTGACGCACTTGCCGTCGAAGTAGAGGTTGGCTTTCTTGACGACGGAAACGTTGTCGAACTGGCTCATGCTTTTTCTCCTTTGATGCGGGTTCTGGGTGTCTGGATGGGCGGCACGGCGACGCGGGCGCGGCGCAAAAAAGGGGCCGTGACGGCCCCTCTTCCTTGCTGCCACGCCCGGACCGTGCCGGGGCGGGATCAACTCGCCTTAYTCGCCRCGCTGGCGRCGKGCGTTYTCRGCGATGCGCATGCGCAGCGCATTGAGCTTGATGAAGCCGCCGGCGTCGGCCTGGTTGTAGGCGCCGCCGTCGTCGTCGAAGGTCGCGATGGTCTTGTCGAACAGCGTGTCCTTCGAATCGCGCGCGACCACGATCACGTTGCCCTTGTACAGCTTCACGCGAACCCAGCCGTTGACCTTGGCCTGGGTATGGTCGATCAGGACCTGCAGCGCGCGGCGCTCCGGGCTCCACCAGTAGCCGTTGTAGATCAGGCTGGCGTAGCGCGGCATCAGGTCGTCCTTCAGGTGCGCGACTTCGCGGTCGAGCGTGATCGACTCGATGGCGCGGTGGGCCTTCAGGATGATGGTGCCGCCGGGGGTTTCGTAGCAGCCGCGGCTCTTCATGCCGACGTAGCGGTTTTCCACCAGGTCCAGGCGGCCGATGCCGTGCTTGCCGCCCAGGCGGTTCAGCTCGGTCAGCACTTCGGCCGGGGTCATGCGCTTGCCGTTCAGGCCGACGATGTCGCCGCCCTCAAACTCGACGTCCAGGTATTCGGCCGCGTCCGGTGCGTTCTCCGGCGACACGGTCCAGCGCCACATGTCTTCCTCGGCCTCGGCCTTGGGATCTTCCAGGTGGCGGCCTTCGAAGGAGATATGCAGCAGGTTGGCGTCCATCGAGTACGGCGCGCCGCCCTTCTTGTGCTTCATGTCGATGTCGATGCCGGCCTTTTCAGCGTAGGCCAGCAGCTTTTCGCGCGACAGCAGGTCCCATTCGCGCCACGGGGCGATGACCTTCACGCCCGGCTCGAGGCCGTAATAGCCCAGTTCGAAGCGGACCTGGTCGTTGCCCTTGCCGGTGGCGCCGTGCGACACGGCATCCGCGCCGGTGCTGCGCAGGATCTCGATCTGGCGCTTGGCGATCAGCGGACGCGCGATCGAGGTGCCCAGCAGGTATTCGCCTTCGTAGACCGCGTTGGCGCGGAACATCGGGAAGACGAAGTCGCGCACGAACTCTTCACGCAGGTCGTCGATGAAAATGTTTTCCGGCTTGATGCCGAACTTGAGCGCCTTCTGGCGGGCAGGTTCGAGTTCCTCGCCCTGGCCGATGTCGGCGGTGAAGGTCACGACCTCGCATTGATAGGTGTCTTGCAGCCACTTCAGGATCACCGAAGTGTCCAGCCCGCCGGAGTAGGCAAGCACGACTTTCTTGATATCGCTCATGTTCGACTCGATGCGCAAAGTAAGCGCGGCCGGCATGGTTGCCGGACACGCGAGAGATTGATGCGGAAAACCGCTATTTTGACACGTCCGCCCGGGCTTGGGCGGCACTTGCGGCCCTCAGGCGGCGCGGGGTCGCCGCCCCGGCGTGACCGATGTGCGCCATGCGCTGCGCACGGCGCCTCCGGCCGGCCCTGCTCAGTAACGGCCGCAGAGCAGGTATTCCATCAGGGCCTTCTGCACGTGCAGGCGGTTCTCGGCCTCTTCCCACACCACGCTCTTGGGCCCGTCGATCACCGCCGCTTCGACTTCCTCGCCGCGGTGGGCGGGCAGGCAGTGCATGAACAGCGCGTCGGGGCCGGCGCGGTCCATCATGGCCGTGGTCACCATCCAGTCCTGGAAGGCGCGCTTGCGCACGTCGTTCTCGGCCTCGAAGCCCATGCTGGTCCACACGTCGGTGGTGACCAGGTCCGCGCCCTGGCAGGCGGCCAGCGGATCGGCAAATACCTTGACCAGGTGCGCGGCCGAAGGCGGCACCATGGCCGGGTCGAGCTGGTAGCCCGGCGGCGCCGAGAAATGGAAGGTGAAGCCAAGCCGCTCGGCCGCCTGGATCCAGGTGTAGGCCATGTTGTTGGCGTCGCCGATCCAGGCCACGATCTTGCCGCGGATACTGCCGCGCTGCTCTATATAGGTGAACACATCCGCCAGCACCTGGCAGGGATGGTATTCGTTGGTCAGGCCGTTGATCACCGGCACGCGCGAATGCGCGGCGAAACGCTCGATGATCTCCTGGCCGAAGGTGCGGATCATGATGATGTCGACCATGCGCGAGATCACCTGCGCCGCATCCTCGATCGGCTCGCCGCGCCCGAGCTGGGAATCGCGGGTGTTCAGGAAGACCGCATGGCCACCCAACTGGTGGATGCCGGCCTCGAACGACAGGCGCGTGCGCGTCGAATTCTTCTCGAAGATCATGGACAGCGTGCGGTCGTGCAACGGGTGCCATGTCTCGTAATTCTTGAACTTGGCCTTCAGAATCCGCGCGCGGTCCAGCAGGTACTCATACTCGTCGGGAGTCAGGTCGCTGAACTGGAGGTAATGCTTGATCGAAGTTGGGCTCATAAAACAAAGAAGGCGGCTCGGTTGGGGCACACCGTCATGAAGGATTCATGACCCGAGCATGCCGCGGAGCCGCCTTTCGCGTCGCTTGCGCAATTTAACTGTAAGAATCATAAGGGATTATTTCTGCTTTGGCGAGCCTGCGGCGCGCGGAGGACCGGCGCCGGAGCTTATGCGCCAGTCTTATATAAGATATAATACTGGCTGATTCACGCGGGGCCAGGCATACCCATGCCCCCGCCCGCTGCCGGCATCAAAAGTGCCCCCGCCGACACCGACGCCCCCGCTGCCCCTGGCCGGAAAAGAAACGAACCAAACGTTTCCTGGCCGCGTCAAAAGGGCTTCCGTCTGGTCAAGTCTGGCGGGTTTACCGTCGAGTCACCCGTCTTATCCCCGCAGTCCAATGAAGCCCATCGTTCGCGAATATTTCATCCAAGGCATTACCAAGGAAGGCAAGACCTTCCGTCCAAGCGACTGGGCTGAACGGCTGTGTGGCGTGATGGCGCAATTCCGCCCCGAAGGGGACACCGGGGATCCACGCCTCACCTACTCCCCTTACGTGCGGCCCGTGATGACCAGCAACGTGAAGACCGTGGTGGTGGACGCGCGCCTGCGCGACATCGAACCCAAGGCGCTAGACTTCGTGCTCAACTTCGCGCGCGACAACGACCTGCAACTGGTCGAGGCCTGCTCGCTCGAGTAAGCGGGCGGGGCCGGCCGGTCGCCCCGCAGCGGCGGCACCGGCGTGAACGGCGATGCGCCCGGCGAAGGGATAGCGAAGCGACAAGGAAAGGCGCGGCAACGGCAAAGAGAAGCGGAAAATAAAAAAGCTCGTCGAATGACGAGCTTTTTTATCGTGCGGAATCGCGCAATGCGATTCGCGCTCCCGGCTTGCCACCGGACCGCCGCGCTACGTACCCACCAGAAGGCCGGTATGGAACACGATGGCCGGCGTGGTGCCGGAAGGCGCCTGGCATGCGCCGGGCGCAGCGGCTGCTATCAGGCAGCCATCGACTTGATGGCCGACGACAGGCGCGACTTGTGGCGTGCAGCCTTGTTCTTGTGCACGATCTTCTTGTCGGCGATGGCGTCGATGATCGATTGCGAGTTCTTGAAGATCTCGGCGGCGGCGGCCTTGTCGCCAGCTTCGATCGCCTTGCGGACGGCCTTCACGGCGGTGCGCAGACGCGAGCGCAGGCTGGAGTTGTGAGCGTTTTGGGCGACGGCCTGGCGAGCGCGCTTACGGGCTTGTGCGGAATTTGCCATTTAAGTAGATATCCTGAATTCAGATGCGTGCCCCACGGACAAAACCGCAGACACAATTAAGTGCACATCAAGCGACCCGGGATGCACTGGCACACGAATCCGGAACGCAACTATCCTTGTGAATCGGCAATTATACACAGAAGAAAAAGCAGCTGGCAAGCCGGACCACGTCCGAACACTGGCGGGGTGACGCAAACGGCCGCGGACGGGGAGCCGCCGGGCCAAACCGTATAATACGCGCCACACCGGCCCCGCCCCGCGTGGCCCCGATGCAACTTTGGCGCGCGCCCGGCGTCTCAAGCCGGTCCGCCCGGTGGCACGCAGCATGCCACCGCCGCCTCTCCCCTTGCCGCCGACCCATCTTGAACCTGCTCAAAGCGCTCGCCACCATCAGCAGCCTGACGATGCTGTCGCGCATCACCGGCCTCGTGCGCGAGATCCTGATCGCCCGGGCCTTCGGTGCCTCGGACATGACCGACGCCTTCAATGTGGCGTTCCGCATCCCCAACCTGCTGCGGCGCATTTTCGGCGAAGGCGCGTTCTCGCRGGCCTTCGTGCCGATCCTGGGCGAATATCACAGCAAGCGCGGCGAAGGCGAGACCCGCGCCCTGATCGACGCAGTCGCCACGGTGATGACCTGGGTGCTGATGGGCGTGTCGCTGCTCGGCGTGATCGGCGCGCCGCTGGTGATGCTGGTGGTCGCTACCGGCTTCCACCGGCAAGGCGGCGAGACCTACGACGCGGCGGTCTTCATGACCCGGGTGATGTTCCCGTACATCGGCCTGATCTCGCTGGTGGCGCTGGCCTCGGGCATCCTCAATACCTGGCGCCGCTTTGCCATGCCGGCCTTCACGCCGGTGCTGCTCAACCTGTGCCTGATCGTGGCCGCGCTGTTCGTCGGGCCGCACATGGCGCAGCCGATCTACGCGCAGGCGTGGGGCGTGCTGGTGGGCGGCATCCTGCAGCTGGCGGTGCAGGTCCCCGCGCTGCGGCGGCTCGGCGTCATGCCGCGCCTGACCTTCGACCTGCGCGCGGCCTGGTCGGACCCCGGCGTGCGCCGCGTCATGCGGCAGATGGCACCGGCGCTGCTGGCGGTCTCGGTGGCGCAGATCAGCCTGATCATCAATACCAATATCGCCTCGCGCCTGGCCGCGGGCAGCGTGTCCTACCTGACCTACGCCGACCGCCTGATGGAGTTTCCCACCGCGCTGCTGGGCGTGGCGCTGGGGACCATCCTGCTGCCCAGYCTGTCCAAGGCCAGCGCAGACGACAACCGCGCCGAATACTCCGGCCTGCTCGACTGGGGCCTGCGCCTGACCTTCCTGCTGGCCGTGCCGTGCGCGGTGGGGCTGTTCGTGTTCGGCGCGCCGCTGACCGCGGTGCTGTTCAACTACGGCAAGTTCGACGCCCACGCGGTGGAAATGACGCGCCAGGCGCTGGTTTCCTACGGCACGGGCCTGCTCGGACTGATCCTGATCAAGATCCTGGCGCCGGGCTTCTACGCGCGCCAGGATATCCGCACGCCGGTCAAGATCGCCTTGCTGGTGCTGGTGATCACGCAGCTGTCCAACTATGTGTTCGTGCCGCGCTTCGGCCATGCCGGGCTGGCGCTGTCGATCAGCTTCGGCGCCACGGTCAACGCGCTGCTGCTGTTCCTGGGCCTGCGCAAACGCGGTTTCTACACGCCGGCCAAGGGCTGGCTGCTGTTCCTGGCCCAGCTGCTGACTGCGGTCCTGTTGCTGGCCGGCATGCTGCTGTGGTTCGCGCGTACCTTCGACTGGGTGGCCCTGGGTGCCACGCCGCTGTTGCGCATCGCGCTGCTCGCTTCCTGCCTGGTACTTGCAGCGGTCGTCTACTTCGGTACACTGTGGCTCATGGGGCTGAGATACTCCGCATTCAAGCGGAGAGCCGGCTAGGAAGCCCCGCCTGTCTATCGGCCGGATGCAGCGGCGCCGTATGCGTGCGTACGCGCCGCACAGAACCGGGAGACAGCGCGCGGTACAGGGTCAAGGCAGTCGAGGTCGTGCCGGCAGGCATGGCCAACACGCCGTATTCAGGAAAGCCGCAATGACAACCACGAAAGTCCTGGATTACTTCGCCAGCCTCGTGGCAGACGAGCACGGTATCCCACTGACCGAGGCCGTGCTCTCGCTCGCCCAGGATGCCTATCCGGACCTGGACCTGCAGGCCGAGCTGGCCGCCCTGGACGTGCTCGCGGCACGGCTCAAGCGCCGCGTCGCGGAGGGCACGCCGGCCATCCAGCGCCTGCGCCTGCTCAATCATTTCTTCTACCGCGACCTGGGCTTCGGCGCCAACGCGAACGATTACTACGACCCCGACAACTCCTACCTGAACGTGGTGCTCAAGCAGCGCCGCGGCATCCCCATCTCGCTGGCGGTGCTCTATATGGAGCTGGGGCAGCATATCGGCCTGCCACTCAAGGGCGTGTCCTTCCCCAATCATTTCCTGGTGCGGATGTCGATCCCGGCGGGCGAGGTGGTGGTGGACCCGCTCACGGGCGAGACGCTGTCGAAGGAGCAATTGCAGGAGATGCTGGACCCGCATCTCGAACGCGAGGGCATCGCCGATCCCAACGAAGTGCCGCTGGGCCTGTTCCTGCAGGTGGCCAGCCACCGCGAGATCGTGGCGCGCGTGCTGCGCAACCTCAAGTCGATCTATCTGCAGGAGTCGCGCTGGCAGCGCCTGCTGGCGGTGCAGAACCGCCTGGTGATCCTGTTGCCGGGCTCGATCGAGGAGGTGCGCGACCGGGGCCTGGCCTATGCCAACCTGGAGTGTTTCCGCCCGGCGCTGGAAGACCTGGAAGCCTATGTGATAGCGCGCCCCGATGCGGCCGACACGACCCAGATCCGGGACCGCATGCCGGCGCTGCGCATGATGAGCCGCAGCGTGAACTGAGCCAGGCGGGCCGCGCGCCGCGCAGCCCGCCCATTGCCACCCTCAGGAAGGCCGGCGCTTGCCGCCGCGCACCAGCTTCCACAGCCCGCCCAGCACCAGCGGCACGACGGCCGCGCCGATGCCTGCCAGCACGATCAGGTTCAGGTATTGCTTGATGAAGGGCAGGTTGCCGAAGAAATAGCCCGCGAACACCAGGCCCAGCACCCAGGCCGCCGCGCCCAGCACGTTGAAGAGCTGGAACTTGGCGAAGGTCATCTGCGACACGCCGGCGACGAACGGCGCGAAGGTGCGCACGATCGGCAGGAAGCGGGCCATCACCAGGGTCTTGCCGCCGTGCCGTTCATAGAAATTGTGCGTCTTGCGCAGGGCAGTCTGGTCGAGGAAGCGCCAATGGCCGTCGAACACCTTCGGCCCCACCCAGCTTCCCACCATGTAGTTGACGGTATTGCCGCCGATGGCCGCCACCAGCAGCAGGCCCACCAGGGCCCACTCGTTCATGGCGCCCGTGGCGCAGAAGGCGCCGGCGATGAACAGCAGGGAATCGCCCGGCAGGAACGGCAGCACCACCAGCCCGGTTTCCGCGAAGACGATCGCGAAAAGAATGGCATAGACCCACGCGCCATAGTTCTGGATGACGGTGCCAAGGTATTTGTCGACGTGCAGCAACATGTCGATGAACTGCAAAGCGATATCCAATTCGATCCCCGTTCTAGATTMAGCCCACATCATACAAGAGCGGACCGGCTTCAAAGTCACCCGATCCGTTCGCTTCCGCAGCCGCCGCGCTGACCTGCCGGCCGGGCGCGCCGCCCACGTATAATTCCGCCCATGCCTGCCGAAGCCACACGCCCCGCCCAGCCGCCCCGCCCCATCCGCCCCCTGCCCGACCAGCTGATCAGCCAGATCGCTGCCGGCGAGGTGGTGGAACGCCCCGCCTCCGTGGTCAAGGAGCTGCTGGAGAACGCGCTCGACGCGGGCGCCACCCAGCTCAATATCCGTCTCGAGGAAGGCGGCGTGCGCCGCATCGTGATCGCCGACAACGGCTGCGGCATCCCCGCCGCCGAACTGCCGGTCGCGCTGATGCGGCACGCCACCAGCAAGATCGCCTCGCTCGACGAGCTGGAGTCCGTGCTCACGCTGGGCTTTCGCGGCGAAGCGCTGGCCTCGATCGCCTCGGTTTCCGAGCTGACCCTGACCAGCCGCACCGCCGACGACGCCCATGCCACGCAGGTCGCCGCCGATACTGGCAGCGTGCAGCCGGCATCCGGGGGCGTCGGCACCACCGTCGACGTGCAGCACCTTTACTTCAACACGCCGGCGCGCAGAAAGTTCCTCAAATCGGAACAGACGGAGTTCGGGCATTGCCTGGAGATGGTCCGGCGCGCCGCGCTGGCGCGCCCGGACGTGAGCATCACGGTCCATCACAACGGCCGCCCGATGGAGCACTGGAACAGCGGCGACGTGGCCACGCGCACGGCGCAGGTGCTCGGCGCCGACTTTGCGCGGGCCCGCCTGCCGCTCGACGAGGAAGCCGACACCCTGCACCTGTACGGCTTCGCCGGCCTGCCGACCGCCTCGCGCGGCCGCCCTGACCAGCAGTTCTTCTTCGTCAACGGCCGCTACGTGCGCGACAAGCTGCTGAACCACGCGGTGCGCAGCGCCTACCAGGACGTGCTGCACGGCGACCGCTTTCCGTCCTACGTGCTGTGCATGGACCTGCCGCCGGAAATGGTGGACGTGAACGTGCACCCGTCCAAGATCGAAGTGCGCTTCCGCGAATCGCGCGCGGTGCACCAGTTCGTCTACCACGCGGTGCAGCGCTGCCTGGCCCGCCAGGCCGGCGAACAGGGCGACAGCCTGCATAGCAGCGCGGTCGACGAAGGCGCGCCCGCCATGGTGCCGCGCGCCGGCCCCGGCAGCTTCGGCAGCGCCGCCGCGGCACGAGGCAGCGCGCCGGGTGGCGGCATGGGTCGGCATGGGT